>JAYVHJ010000048.1:0-5240 GCA_043771315.1 Raineyaceae bacterium | reverse complement strand
GTTATCATCATCACTTTGATTAGCAATTTTGTCTTTTAAAGTATCTCTAGGCACTAAAACATTTGGTTTATCTTTATCTTTTGGTTTGATAGGTTCTGTTACTTTTTCATTTTCTAGCACTTCCACACGCACACGTGCCGTACCAGAAAGTACCATTCCAATCTGTGAGGCAGCATTACGAGAAAGGTCTATGAGCCTATTATGCGCATACGGACCTCTATCATTGACACGCACCAAAACAGATTTATTGTTGCTAAGATTAGTAACTTTTATCATTGTGCCAAAACGGAGCGTTCTGTGTGCGGCAGTCATTTTATTATTATCAAAAATTTCGCCACTAGCTGTTTTCCTTCCATTGAATTGGTCAGCATAATAAGATGCCATTCCTGTTGCATTTTGAGCATTTAGCAGGGTGTTTTTGGCAAAAAAATAAGAAAAAAGAAACAGAAATAAATATATTTTTTTCATAGAAAAATTCATTGAGATTGATGTTTAAGGTGTATAATATTGATTATGAAGATTTTGCAAAAAAAACACGTTTGTATTCATTCACAATTTCTAATTCACAATTAAATAATGTGCCAAAAATACAATTATTCTGTTATTTTTCCTAAAATAATTGTAGCCGCCACAAAAAAAGCACCTCCAGATAGAAATAAAAGCCATTCTCGTAAAGGCATTTTTAATATCTTCACAAAAATAAAACAAAAAAGTAATAAAACGGCAATGATTAGTAATTGCCCTATTTCTAGTCCCAAATTAAATGACAACAAAGGCACAAAAAGCGTCTGACTTTCTAAAAGTAAACTTCTCAAAAAATTAGAAAAACCTAAGCCGTGAATTAAACCAAAAAATAAGGCTAAAAAATATCTTAAACGTGCATTAACCACCCCCAGCCCCTCCTTTTGAAGGAGGGGAGCGTTATTCCCCTCTTGTTTAGGAGGGGCTAGGGGTGGTTTTTCTTTCTTATCAAAATAATTAAAAACTGCTGTTATCATAATAGTTATAGGAATAAGCATTTCTATAAAATTAGCATTTATTTTGATAATATTGAGCGTTGCGAGTGCTAGTGTAACAGAATGCCCAAGTGTGAAGGCAGTTACTAAAATTAGCAATTTTTTATAATCTTTTGGCTCGTAGGCGGCGCAAAGCACCAAAACGAATAAAATGTGGTCGTAGCCTTTTACATCAATAATATGATGAAAACCAACATTCAAATAAGCTAAAAATTGTTCCATATTTTGGTTGAAAATTTTATTATTTCCGCCTTGTTTTGACGAAATTATCCTATTTAATGTATTTTAAGACGCTTTTCTGTTGCTTGGAAAATAGTTTTTGACAAGGGTAAATAAAATATATGATAAAAATACAATGTTTATTATTGTTAGCAGGATATAAAATATAGAAGAAAATATATTAGCTGTAACATCTTTATTAATGATTTCGGAAAAATAACGCACATTTGAAGTAACGTTGCATAGTATTTGAAACAATAGAAATGAAGTCAGAAAAAGTAAATGTCGTTTACTAATTAGCCTAGAGTTGTCAATTTCTTGTTTTGGATAATTTCTGATTTGAATATAGTTATTTGCAATAAATATCAAACAAATCATAATTATTGGGAAAAAAAAACTACCACAAGCACTAATTACATACGGATATATAACTAGTAAAACGTAAAAATTTGGATTTTCGTTGATACTGCTTAAGAAGTGGGCAGAAAATCTAAAATGGTCAATTGGAAAATCATATGAAATATCTGAAGATATTATAATGCTTGCAAGCAAAATAAAGATATAATATTGATAATGAGTTGTTTTATTTGTCAAAACAAAATAAACAAACAATATTAACACTTTCCAACCAAATCCCAATAATGGTTCAGTTTTACCAACTAAAACATAGTAAATAATAAGTGATAAATTTGCTATTATTTCCATAATAACAAGAATAATAAATTTATTTTTTGTATTATACTCTTCCCAAAAAAGCAGAAAATACCAAAAAATAATATTATAAATTGTGAAAACAACTTTGCTGGTTATGTAGTAATTAGGGTTATTTTTATCAATTTTATCCCAAAAATGATAGAGAAGAATATATACTAAGAGTACACACACTAAACAAGCAAGCCCCAATATCCAAGATTTTTTAATTGCCGCTTTCTGACTAATGGTGAAATACACTATATTTTTTTATTTAGTGAATAATTAAGAATAATGAAAGACCAAAAAATGCTTTATATTTTGTTTCAAAAAAACAGCATATAGCAAAAATTGTGCCTAAAAATCCATAAACTTTAAAAAAATACAAAAAAATAGTCTGAAAAGTTTTTTTTATCCAAAAATTACCTAAATTAGCACTTTATTCAATTACGAATTAACAATTACGAATTACATTTTTATTCACAATTTCTAATTCTTAATTTCTAATTCCTAATTCCTGATTTTTAACTCATAACTATTTATGCAAAAGCTATCAATTCACCAATCTTTACAACAAAAACTCTCGCCACAACAAATACAATTCATCAAACTTCTGCAAATTCCTACTGCAGAACTTAATACTCGTATTCAAGAAGAATTAGAAGAAAATCCCGTTTTAGAAGAAGGAAAAGAAGAAAAAGACGAGAAAGAGAAAGATGATAATGATGACAATTCCAATGATGATAATACTGATGATAGTTATGAAGATGACTATGATTATGATGGAAATAGTAACCAAGATATCAATGTAGGTGAATATTTGCAAGATGATAGTGGCTACAAAATGCAAGGAGATGGCAATAATGGGCAAGATGAAGACGACAAAGAAATGCCTGTTGCTATGTATGAAGATTTGATTGATTCCCTAGAAATGCAGTTGGGCTTTGTAAAACTTGAACCAAAAGAAGAAATAATAGCTAAGCAACTTATTGGAAGTATTGATGAAGATGGTTATATTCGCAGAGATTTAGCATTGATTATCAATGATTTAGCTTTTGCACAAAATCTTGAAATAAGTCTTAAAGAAATTGAGAAGGTTCTGCACAAAATCCAAAAATTTGAGCCTGCAGGCATTGGCGCACGCACATTACAAGAGTGTTTGCTGTTGCAACTAGAAAGAAAACACATTGAAGATGCCCACACAGATGAGGAACACAAAGAGATAAATATAGCCATAGACATCATTGAGCATCATTTTGTTGAATTTAGCAAGAAACATTATGATAAAATTGAGAAAAGATTGAATATTGATAGTGAGCATCTCAAAAAAGTCATCAAAATGATTACTCACCTCAACCCAAAGCCTGGTGACACTTCTGGTGGTAATTACTCTGGTACTCAATATATTATCCCTGATTTTATTTTGACTAAAAATGGTACAAAATTAGAACTTTCTCTTAATTCTCGTAATGCGCCAGAACTCAAAATCAGCCGTGCATACGCTGAAATGCTGGATACTTATGACAAAAGTGACAAAAAAGATAAGGTCGTTAAAGATACAGTTTCGTTTGTCAAACAGAAACTAGATGCTGCCAAATGGTTTATTGATGCCATCAAACAACGCCAAAATACGCTTATGAAGACAATGGAAGCTATTTTGAAGTTTCAATATGAATTTTTCTTGCACGAAGATGAGAATAAATTTAAGCCAATGATACTCAAAGATATTGCTGAACGCATTGATATGGATATTTCTACTGTTTCTCGTGTGGCAAATAGTAAGAGTATTCAAACAGAATTTGGTATGTTTCCGCTTAAATATTTCTTTTCTGAAGGTATTTCAACGGATTCTGGAGAAGATGCAAGTAGTAGAGAAGTAAAAGCTCATTTGAAGGCATTTGTGGATAACGAAAACAAGAAAAAACCGCTTTCAGATGATAGATTAGAGGAAATGCTCAATGAAGAAGGTTATCAAATTGCCCGCCGTACAGTTGCCAAATACAGAGAACAATTAGGAATTTCTGTGGCTAGGCTAAGAAAAGAATTGTAGAATTAGGGTTTTAATACAATTAAACGTACAAAACAAATTTTATTTTAAACTTATATGTCTAAATTAAATAATTTTTCTCTGATTTTCTTTCTATTTCTCTTCTTCTTTTTTTCTGTTAAAAGTGCCTTGGCACAACAAGAAATAGATATTTTGGAGAAAAAACTCAAAAATGCGACAGGTAGAGAAGAAATAGAAATCCTTCTTACACTAGCAGATGAGTACCTTATTCAGCACAAAGAACTCAAAGTAGCGTTTTCTTATGGTATAAAAGCACTCCAAAAGGCGCAAAACCTCAAATATCCTTTTGAAGGAATGAAAGCTAAAAATATTTTAGGAAATTGTCATTTGGAAAAAGGAGAACAAGGCGACATAGAAAAAGCCTTTGAATACTATAAAAACGCACTTTCAACGCCAAGAAAAAACTCACAAGAAGAGGAAAGAGAAGAAGCACGTTCTCTTAATGGGCTTGCTAATGTGTATTATTTGTGGGGATATTATAAAGAAGCACTTGCTAGCACAGAAAAAGCACTTTCTTTAAGACAAAAATACACTGATGAGCGTGGTATGGCGCAATCTTACAACACGCTTGGGCAAATTGCAGATGCTGCTGGAGATTATAAAAATGCCATTCAATACTATTCTAAGGCACTTAATTTGTATGAAAAACTCCGCAGACAACGAGATATTGCAGGCGTGTTAGATAACCTTGCTTCTGCTATCAAAGTGCAGGCGCAAATAGAAGGGAAAAATGATTTTACGCAGGTTTTGCAGTATTATAACCGTTCTTTGGAAATTAGTAGCCAGCTCAAAGATGGCAAAGGAATTGCACGTACTTTTAATAATTTGGGTATTATTGCAGCCAACGAAAAACGCTACAAAAAAGCCTTAGAATACTACGAGGAGGCAATTAGATACAGTGAAGAAAATGAAAATTTACAAGGTTTGCCCACCACGTTTAATAATATTGCAACCGTTTATTATGACCAAGAAGATTATACAAATGCTTTGAAATATTATGAAAAAGCAGCTGATATTGCCAATAGTATTGGTGCTAAATATGATTTGCAAGAAACATTTTTGAAAATGTCTACACTTTTTGCAAAACAGCAAAAATTTGAAGATGCCTACGAAATGTTGCGCCTAAGCAACGTAAATAGAGATAAAATAGCCAATGAAGATAATATTAAGCGTATTAGCTCGTATGAAATGACCCAAAAACAAGCTGAAATAGACGCTTTGCGTACGGAAAAACAACTAGAAGCAAA
>JAYVHJ010000047.1:0-3318 GCA_043771315.1 Raineyaceae bacterium | reverse complement strand
GATAAGAATGTAAAGATTTGTGCTTCGCATGCGGGATTGACATTAGGAGAAGATGGCGCAACACACCAAATTTTAGAAGATATTGGGCTGATGAAAATGTTGCCTAATATGACTGTTATCAATCCCTGTGATTATAACCAAACAAAAGCCGCTACTATTGCCATTGCAGACTATCATCACCCTGTTTATTTGCGTTTTGGGCGACCAAAAGTGCCTATTTTTATTCCTGAAAATCAGAAATTTGAAATAGGAAAAGCACTTTTATTGCAAGAAGGCAAAGATGTTAGTATTTTCGCAACTGGGCATTTGGTTTGGAAATCAATACTTGCTGCGGAGATTTTGGAGGCAGAAGGCATCAGCGTAGAAATAATAAATATCCATACCATTAAACCTTTAGACACAGAAGCTATCTTAGCATCAGTAGCCAAAACAAAATGTGCGGTTTCTGCAGAAGAACATCAACGAAATGGCGGTTTGGGAGATAGCATTGCACAGCTTCTTGCCCTCAAAATGCCACTTCCAATGGAAATGGTAGCTGTTAATGATTCTTTTGGAGAAAGTGGAACACCAGATGAGTTAATGGCAAAATATGGGCTTGACGTGCCTGACATTGTTAAAGCTGTTAAACGAGTTTTGCAAAGAAAAAATTAATAAGTATGAAGCGTGAGGTGTGAAGTGTGAGATATAAAATACAAAGTTAAAAATATTTTTGTATTGTACCTCACACCTCACACTTCACACCTCACACCTCAATAAAATGGACGACAAAGAAATCTTAGAAAAATTTAGAAGCGAGGACACCAAAACCCTCGCTTTTAATCATTTGGTCAAGAAATACCAACAAAAAATATACGGACTGACTCGCAAAATGGTCATTGACCACGAAGACGCAGACGACCTCACACAAGAAACTTTTATCAAAGCGTGGAACTCCCTAGCCAATTTTAGAGGTGAAAGTCAGATTTTTACGTGGCTCTATCGTGTCGCTACCAACGAATGTCTTGCCTTTCTCAACAAAAAAAGAAAACGCTTTTTCCTTTCTACAGATGACGTAGCCAATGAGCTAACCACCAAATTAGAAGATGGAAACCTTATCACAGGTGATGAAATAGCCATAAAACTCCAAAAAGCAATCCTTACTTTGCCCGACAAACAACGACTTGTCTTCAATATGAAATACTTTGAAGAAATGAAATACGAACAAATGTCGGAGATTTTAGGTACAAGCGTAGGCGCACTCAAAGCCTCCTATCATATTGCAGTAAAGAAAATAGAAGAAATTTTGTTGAATTATGAATTATGAGTTGTGAATTTTGAGTTAAATACAAAATTTCCATTAAACCATTTTATTTTTTTTATATCAAAGAACAAAACAGAATATAATACTTAGAATCACGGATTTTATTGATTACGCATATTACACTGATTTTATTTAATGCTTTCAAAAAACAGTGTAATCTTTAAATCCGTTTTAAATCCGTGATTCTACCAATAAGTATTTTTTAGTAACCAATCAAGATAACAATAATGGAAAAGTTTAATTTAGAAAATATAGAAAAAAAACACCCTTTCAAAGTACCTGATGTGTATTTTGAGGGTTTAACAGAAAGAATACATCAAAGAATTTTAAATGATTCTTTGGGAGATAGTGCTGAAAATAATCTTGAAAGTAATTTATTGAAAAATTTTGATAAAAAAATGCCGTTTGGAATGCCAGAAGGCTATTTTGAAGATTTTTCAGCAAAATTAGGGGAGAGAATAAAGTTGCAAAATAATCAGCAAAATAGTAAGCAAGAAATCAAAATTTATACGCCAAAACCTTTCTATGCTAAATTTAGTATTTATGTAAAATCATTGGCTATTGCTGCAGCAGTAGTGCTTGTGGGTGGTTTTGCTTATGTGGTTTATGATAAAAATCAACAAAATAGTATAGAAAATTTGCTTGCTTTTAATGATGTTCCTAAGGAAATTTCTAACAACGAAATTGTAGAATACTTCAAAGAACATCATACTGATAATAATGAAAACTATGTTTTGGAACATATCACAGAAACGCATATCACAGAAACACATTTGCAAGAATTAAGCAATACAAAAGAAATTTCAGAGGATATTCTAAAAGAAATTCCAAAGGAAAGTTCAGCAGAAAATACAAAAGAAAAATTACAAGAAAATCAAGATAAAAACAACATTCTCAATGATTTGCCAAAAGAAGAATTGCAAGAAATGCTTAATAATGGAGAACTAGAAGAAGAAGTTTTAGACTAAGTAACTATTAAAACAAAAACAATAAATCAATATGAAAAATAAACAAATCATCAAAAATCTTCTTTTTATTTTAGTGCTATTTTGCGGGATTTTTATGCAAGTAAATGCCCAAGCACAAGGAAAAAGAGGTGAAAAAATCAAAAAAGCACGCCAAGAATATCTAAAAAAACGCCTAAATCTTACACCAGACCAAGATAAAAAGTTTTGGGTTGTGTATGAGGCGTACGTAGAAGAGCATCAACAAATCAATAAAGCCAAGAAACAAATGCGTTTAGAAATGCCCTCTCTGACCGCCACAGATGAGCAACTAAACGCAAGTATTCAGGAAATGCTTACACTCAAACAAAAAGAGGTGGACATTGAAAAAAACTATATCCCTAAGTTTAAAGCTATTATTTCGGTACGACAACTCGTAGAAATGTATAGTGCAAGCAAGGATTTTAATAAACTTTTGCTGGATAAATTGAAAGAGTAGCCTCTACTTCCAAAGGAGAATTTTTAAATGAACTTATTTACTTATTTTAATCTGGTTACTTTTCTCTCTGTTTACGTATTAAAAAGCATACAAAAAAATATTTTTTTGTATGCTTTTTTTGTTTAATTTTGTACTATCTCTTACAAGTATCAATATAATTACTATTATCATTATGAAAATGAAAACAAATACCACCCTAATTCCAAACAGCCCGCTAGCCACCAAAGGGAGGACAACACAAAAAACAATACGCCTAATTGCTTTGCTTTTGCTAATGATGCTCACCACAAACAAGGTAGCGTGGGCTCAAACTTACTTTGTGAACACTACATTAACTTCTTCCGTAACACTAGCAAGTGTAATTGTCAATCCAGGTATTACTTTAACCATCAATCCAAGCGCAATTATAACAATAACTGGGACTTCTCAGTTTAATGGTACTGTGATTGTTAACGGTACTTTAACTTTTAGTACTGGTTCTTCTTTGACTGTGGCAGGCATAACAGGTACTTTAACGGTTAGTAGTACAGGTACTTTAAATACTTCTGCAGCAAATCCAGTAAATATTAATGGTA
>JAYVHJ010000046.1:0-28460 GCA_043771315.1 Raineyaceae bacterium | reverse complement strand
AAAGAAGCAGATAAAATGATACTTAATATGAACAAAATTCTTACGTGGATGGAGCAACTTAACCAAGTTGATACAGACAACGTAGCACCACTTATTCATATCTCCAAAGAAATAAATGTACTGCGTGAAGATGTCGTAAAACCTTCTTTATCACACGAAAAAGGGCTTGTAAATGCGCCAAAAAAAGATTCTAATTATTTTAGAGTGCCAAAAGTAATAGAGTAAATTTGGAGTGTAAGGTATAACCTAGTCTTAGCGTCCCGCTAAGACTTACAAATGTATTCAAGCGTCCCGCTTGCAACAACAAATCAACTAAAAATAAATTAAAAAATGTTCAAAAAAATGTTCAAAACCACGTTTGCAAGCTGTTTGATGCTATTTTCAGCAGAAATAATGGCGCAAAATCTTACTTATACTGTTAATCTAAATGACCGCTCAAATGATGAATTTAAGGTTACTTTGGATTTGGATAAAGGACTAAAATCTTCTGCTGCCATTTATCAATTTGCCTCAACCGCACCAGGAACATACCAAGTGATGAATATAGGGCGTTTTGTGCGTTCTTTTAAAGTATTTGATGCAAAAGGTACAGAGATTTCCACAGAAAAAATAGGAGAAAATCAATACAAAATCTCCAAACCACAAGAAACACGCAAAATTCAGTATAAAATTGCCGAAATTTGGGATACAGAAGTGGATAAAGACAAAATTTATGCTATGTGTGGTAGTTCTATTGAGGAAGACCACGCCCTTATCAACGGACAGACTGTTTTTGGCTATCCAACAGGTATGCAAGACCAACCTCTCAAAATCAAAATTGATTTTCCAAAAGAATGGACGTTTGGTACGGCACTTTCACAAGATAAAAATGGCTTTTTTGAAGCAAATAACTATGACCACATTGTGGATTCCCCTATTTTGATGGGACGACTCACCAAAGCAACAGCAAAAGTAGCAGGTGCAGATATTGAAGTTTATACCTATTCAAAAACAGACAAAATCAAGTCAGATTTACTTCTGAATGGTATGTCAGATATGCTAAAAGCAGCTGGAGCATTCCTAAAAGAACTTCCTGTAAAAAAATATACGTTTTTATTTCATTTTGAGGATAAAAGTGCTGGTGCGTGGGAACATTCGTATAGTTCTGAATATATTTTGAAAGAATCAGAATGGAGCAAAGAAGTGGCAGAAGGTGTCGTGGATATTGCTGCACACGAGTTTTTTCACGTGGTAACGCCTCTAAACATACATAGTGAGCTAATTTCTAACTTTAATTTCGTTACTCCAACTGCATCAGAACATCTTTGGTTGTATGAAGGAACGACAGAATGGGCATCCCACAAAATGCAACTAAATGCAGGTTTGAAGCCTCTTGATGAGTATTTTAAAGAACTTCAGCTAAAAATCAGGGTTGATAACCGTTTTGATAAAAATTATAGCCTTAGTAAAATGAGCCTTACCTCTTTTACGCCAGATGGACAAGCGCAATACAGCAATATTTATATGCGTGGCGCACTTGTGGCGGGACTTTTGGATATTCGTTTGTTGGAGCTTTCAGGTGGAAAACGTGGTTTGAGAGAAGTTATTAATGAATTTGCTAAAATTTATGGACCAAATAAATCTTTTCCTGAAAAAGAATGGTTTGATGTTTTTGTAAAACAAACTTATCCAGAAATTGCTGATTTCTTTGAGAAATATGTTAAAAACGCTAATCCTTTGCCAATAGAAGAGTATTTCAAAAAAATTGGTATTAAATACACAAGCAGTGACAAAACGCCAAAATTTGAAATTGCACCAAATGCTACAAAAAAACAACGAGCATTGCGTAAAAAATGGATGACTAATTTTTAATACACAATTACGAATTATCAATTACGAATTACGGTAAATATCCGTAATTCGTAATTGATAATTCGTAATTGAATTTATTGCATTTGATATTCTGGCAATGCAGTCAAATAAAGCACTATTTTTTTGATAAACTCCACTTTTGTAGCTGATAAACTTCCTTTCAAAATATCCTCAAAAGCAGTTTTATTCAAATTTCCATCATCTTGAATAAGGTATTTTTTGATGTTTTCAGCTAATATTTTATTTGATGTTTCATTTGATTTTTTAGAAATATTTTCCTCAAAAAATACATCAAAAGCCTTCAAATTAAGCGTTGCTTGTAATGGTTGTTTATTTTTTTTATTGTATTTCTGTGCGTTGTCATCTCCTTCCTCTTTATTATCAATTTCCACAACTGCCTGATTAAAAAGTACTTGCGTAAGTTGCAAACGGAAAAGCAAACTAGAACTATCTATAAAAGCACGTCCCCCAGCCCAACCAGCCACATTTGGCGGATTTAGAAGCATTTGCCCCAAGATTTTCTGCACAAAAAGATTAGCATTTTCATCAATAAAATCCACTTCAAAAGTACGTTTTAAGCCTATCAAAAGCTCAATGGGTGATTTTATTTTTGTTCCAATATTTTTTTCATCATAAAACCATTTTGCAGAAAAAATATCTCGCATCAGTTTTGAAATATCATAATCAGCTTTATAAAAATCATTGGCTAATTGTTTCAAAATCTTTTCATCTGAAATATTTGGGGTATCATTTACAAAGAAAATATAAATCTTTTTGGTAATAAAAAATGCTGTTTCTGGCTTTTTGAGAATAATATTTAAAATATCTTCTCCAGAAAAAGTGCCTTTTTGACCCATAAAAGTTTTTTCTCCAAAGTCGTGTTGCCTTTCTCTAAACTTAAATTTTGCCTCTCCTTTCTCAATTCCCCAGCCTGTAAAAGCACGAGCCGCACTTTTGACATCATTTTCTGTATAGTTTCCTCGCCCAAGCGTAAAAAGTTCCATTAGCTCACGAGCAAAATTTTCGTTAGGTTTCTCCTTTCTATTCTGTTGATTATTAAGGAATTGCAACATTGAAGGGTCTTTTGCAACTGCCATCAACAAATCTTTAAAATTGCCTAAAGCGTGTGTGCGGAGTGTATTATTTTGCAACTGATTAAAAACAGCATTGGCACTTTTGCAGGCAAAATGGGTGTGCCAAAAGTACGTCATTTTCTCACGAAGTTGGTTATTATTGTCTTGCATTTTCTCCAACCATTTGATATTAAGCGTTTTAATCTCTTCTTTTCGTTCTTTCCTTAGGAGTTTTTTTTCATTACGGGGAAGAAGTTTTGGCTTTATTTCGTCTTCATCAATTTTGATAAAATCAAAATTAGTATAATTTTCAGCTTGTTTAAAAATGATATTTAAGATTTTTTCAATGCTTTTTCCTTCATATTCTTGTAATTGAGTAGGTTTTAATCCAAAACCAGCACGTAAAAATAAATGTTGAAGTTCTTTTTGGGTAGGTTTCATAAGATTTTGAAGGATATTTTGAAAATATTTGTGTTTATTTCGTTTTTGATATGTTTTTTAAGCAAAAGTTTAATATTTTTGTGAAATTTGTGAATTGTGTTTAACTCACAACTCACCACTCAAAACTAAAAACTTAATTTATGTGTGGTATTGCTGGATTTCTTTCTTTTGTAGAGAATAGTAGTTTTTTTGATAAAAACCTGCTTATAACTATGACTACGGCACTTGCGCACAGAGGACCTGATGCGGCAGGCTATTTTTTTGAAGATAATCAAAATGATAATAATCACACTATTTGTGGCTTAGGACACCGCAGGCTTAGTATTTTGGATTTGTCAGAAATTGCCAACCAACCAATGTATGCCCAAAATGAGCGTTATGTAATGGTTTTTAATGGAGAAGTATTTAATTATCAAGAGATTAAACAAGAATTACCTACAAATATTCTCCAAAACCTCAAAACCTCTTCTGATTCAGAGATTATTTTAGAGCTTTTTTCTTTGATGGGAAATGCTTGCGTACAGCTTTTCAATGGTATGTTTGTGATGGTTATTTATGACAAACAAACGCAAAAAATCACTATTTTTAGGGATAGAATGGGCGTAAAACCGCTTTATTATTTTTATGATGGTAAAAGTTTTGCCTTTGCATCAGAACTGAAATCTCTCCAAAAAATGCCCTTAAAACACGAAATAGACCGTTCTGTGGTAGCTGATTTCCTGCACTTGGGCTACATTCCTGCACCAAAAAGCATTTATAAAAACATTTTCAAAATGCCTACCGCAAGCATCTTGGAAATTGATAAAAACGGCTTGAATATCCATAATTATTGGGATATTTTTGATAAAATTGATACCAAAAATAATCAACCAAATTTTCTTTATCAAGATGAAAATATAGCAAAAACAGAGCTTAAAAGGCTTTTACAGTCTTCAGTAAGTTACCGTTTGATTGCTGATGTGCCTGTGGGGGTGTTTTTGAGTGGTGGCATTGATTCCAGTCTTGTGGCGGCACTTGCAACAGAGCAGGCACAAGCACAAAACTCGCCACAAATGAAAACTTTTTCTATTGGTTTTACTGAAAATAAGTTCAATGAAGCGCAATTTGCTGCAAAGGTTGCTAAATTCTTACATACAGACCACCACGAGTTTATAGTTTCTACCCAAGAAGCAAAAAACCTTATTCCTACGCTTATAGACATCTATGATGAACCTTATGCAGACTCTTCTGCTGTACCTACGTTGCTTGTGTCTGCACTTGCACGCAAACACGTTACGGTGGCGTTGGGTGGAGATGGTGGCGACGAACTTTTCTTAGGGTATGGTATGTATGATTGGGCAAAAAGATTACAAAATCCACTTTTAAAACCATTTAAAGACATTATTTCAAAAATATTACAACTCAAAAAAACAACTGCTTTTCAGAAAGCAAGTAGCCTTTTTGGAGGAGATTTTAGTGATTTTGCAAATAAAAATAATGCAAATTTTGAAGAAATGTTACATATCTTTTCACAGGAACAATTTTATTTTTCTAAGAAAGAAATAAAAGACATTTTAAAACTAAAAAATGTGGTTTCTGATGCGAATAATGATGTTTTTAATGATAATCTTAGTAACAATTTAGCAAAAATAAATCCGCCAGAATTTCGTCAGTCGGTTTTTGATATGTGTTGTTATTTACCTGATGATTTGCTTGTAAAAGTGGACAGAGCAACAATGCAATACGCTTTGGAGGCTCGTGTGCCACTCCTAGACTATCGTGTCGTGGAGTTTGCCCTACAACTTTCTCCAAAACTCAAATACAAGAATGGTGAAAGAAAATATCTCTTGAAACAACTTTTGTATGATTATGTGCCAAAAAGCTACTTTGAACGCCCAAAACAAGGTTTTTCTATTCCGCTAATACAATGGTTGCGCACAGATTTGAAGTTTTTGTTAGAAGATTTTTTATCAGAAAAAATCATTAAAAAATATGATTTTGTGGATTTTGCAGAAGTAGAAAAAATGAAAAAAGCCTATTTGGGTGGAAATGACTACTATTATAACCGTTTGTGGACACTTATTGTACTACATCAATTTCTTACTAAGATGGAAGGATTATAAGATTTCAGGATAAAATGTAATTATTTATTTGTACATACTTGTTTATGAACTAATAGATAACGCAAAATAAAAAACCTTGAACATCTTAAAGACCTTCAAGGTTTGAAAATAGTAGTTTAGAAACCCTATAAAATTAGCATAGCATCACCGTAGGCAAAGAAATTATATTCTTCTTTAATAGCTTCTTGGTAGGCAGTCATTATCAAATCATAGCCACCAAAAGCACAAGCACTCATAAAAAGCGTAGATTCTGGCAAATGGAAATTCGTAATCAAAGTATTTGGCACTCTAAATTCATAAGGCGCAAAAATAAACCTATCAGTCCACGCTGAAGCCGCTTTAATGCGGTTTTTTGCTGTTACGGAAGACTCCAAAACACGCAAAGTACCAGACCCAACAGCACATACTCGCTTATGATTATCTAATGATTTGTTGATTATTTCCGCTGTTTTTTCAGTAATATCGTAGTTTTCAGAGTCTGTTTTGTGTTTTGTCAAATCTTCTACATCAACAGAACGAAACGTACCCAAACCAATATGCAAAGTAATAGGACAAACGGTTACTCCTTTGAGTTCCAACCTTTTAACAAGTTGTTTTGTGAAGTGAAGACAAGCCGCAGGCGCAGCCACCGCACCAATATTTTTGGCAAAAATAGACTGGAAACGCTCTGCATCTTCTGGTTCTGTCTTACGTCTTTTATTGATAACTTTTGGCAAAGGCGTTTCACCAAGTGCATAAGCAGCTTTATAAAAATCTTCTGGTGAGCCGTCCCACAGAAAACGAATTGTACGCCCTCTGTTGGTTGTATTGTCAATGACTTCCGCCACAAGGTCGCTATCACCAAAATAAAGTTTGTTTCCAACCCTAATTTTTCGTGCTGGGTCAACCAAAACGTCCCACAAATGATTCACAGGATTAAGTTCACGCAACAAAAATACTTCAATGTCTGCTCCTGTTTTTTCTTTGTTTCCGTAAAGCCTCGCAGGAAACACCTTTGTATCATTGACAACCATAGAATCACCATCATTGAAGTAGCTCAAAACATCTTTAAACAACTTATGTTCAATCTTTTTGGTATCTCTATGAACCACCATAAGACGTGCCTCATCACGGTTTTCGTTGGGATACAACGCTATTAGGTTGCTTGGAAGGTCAAACTTGTACTCGGAGAGTTTCATTGAGTTCATTTAGAAAGGGATTAAGAGTTGTGAGTTGTGAGTTATGAGTTGTGAGTTTTTAACAAATATAATCACAACTGCTCACGCAAATAACTTGCGGTATTATTACAACAAAAATAAAGAGAAAATAGTCCTTAAAATCAATATAAATTAAATCTTTATAGTATTTTGCAGTATTTTTTTGCAATATACAACATCAAAGTACCGTTTGTCAAGTTTTTGATGATATTTATTTTTTTATTAGGGAAAATTTCACTTAAATTTTCTTAAAAAAATACTAAATTTGCAAGAAAAAATACAAGTATAATTGCCCCAAATAAACACGTATTATATTTATTTGTGTAGATGTGGCAATTAAATCAACACAATAATAAACAAAATCTAATGTTTAAAATCTCTAAAAATAAAAAATACGCCAAAAAAATGTCTTCCAAGATGATTATTCGTTTTCAAGACTGCGACCCACTCAATCACTTGAATAATGCTAAATATTTTGATTACTACTTCAATGCACGTGAAGACCACGTTTTTCAGGCATATAAACTAACTTCTGCTGACTTTTTTAAGAAATTTAAGGCTGGTTGGGTGGCTTATAATCATAATATTTCTTATCTTCGTCCTGCGCTTGTGGGTGAGAATGTGGTTATTCATTCTAGCATTATTTTTCATAATGAAAATACAATGGTTGTGGAACTTTATATGACTGATTTGGAAAACAAAATCTTAAAAAACCACCTCTGGACGACAATGAAGTATATAGATGTGAAAACAGGTATGTCTATGACACACCACCCAGAAGTAATGGATTTGCTAGAAAGAGTTACTTTGGAGGAAGTAAATTTTGACCAAATAGATAAAAATGAACGAATGAAGCAAATTAAAGCTGATTTATTAAAAAATTCAGAAATTAAATAATTGGTTATAGTGAAAATTTCTATTAAAAAAAGCCTTTCTAACTATTAGAAAGGCTTTTTTGGTAAATATTTTAGTTATAAATTTAAAATCCTTTTATTTTCTCTTCCACACGAGCAATACCTTCTGCAGACACGCCATAATCCAAGATAAAACGTTTCAATTCATCAAAATCAGCCATCATATTGTCTTGATTATTATAAATTGCGGCAGCTTCTTTGTATTTTATGATAGCCTCATCATATTTTTGCGAACAAAGTTTGATGTGTCCTTGCAGCATAATATAAAACTCATCTTGCTCCAAATTAAGGGCATCTTGCGCAAATCTTTCAGCAAGTTCCAAATCTTTGGAAATAAAATACAAAATTGCAATCCTGCCTTTATTCCATTCTGGCTCAGTTGAGCCTAATTGGTCTGCAATAAGATGATATTTGATGGCATTATCATAATCACCTGTGCGGTAGTAGCAATAGCCAAGTTTTCCGGCGTTCCAGCTATCACTTGGCTGAATTTTGTAAGCCCTCAAATGAAAATCCAAAGCACACATATACTCTTTTTTCTTAATATAGCACCAGCCTGCGTTTCTCAAATTCCAGCTATCATTGGGGTCAAGCGCATCAACTTTATGGTGATAAATAAGTGCTTCTTCATATTTTGAGAGTGCAGAATAACACCAACCAATATTTTTAGTATTCCAAAGGTCGTTAGGTTTGAGTGCTTCCGCTTTCAGATAAAACTCCAATGCTTTTTCTGTTTTCTTCTCTTCACGGTAGCAAAAAGCTATCTCTTCCATCAAAGAAACGCTATCAGAATGATTGAAAACAGCTTTTAGAAGGTACGCAAGTGCTTGTCCATATTGGTTATCTTTTTGGTAATATTTGCCAATTTCCAAAATGACTTCTAGTTTGTTCATATCTTGCTCATACAAACGTAAAAGCGTATTGATATCTTTGCTATCAGCGGCAGTATTCAGGGCTTTATTTTCATTGATGTAAGACAAAAGTGTGGTTCTAATATCAAACATTTTCTTTTCAGACACGCCATATTTGTAGATAAATGGCACACATTCTGCCCAGTCTTCCAAAAACAAAGCTTCTGTTGGATACTCTAACGCACCACGTTTGTAGTAGTCCATTGCCCTGTTTTCATCATTTTCAGACATTGCAATATGCCCCAAAGCTACCATACCACTATCAGAAGTATTGATATTAAGGCTTTTTTCTATCAAAATCTTTGCTTTTGGCGTGTTTCCAGTCAAGAAATAGCACCAACCTAGTTTGCGCAACGTCCACGCATCATTAGGGCGCATAGTTTCTCCTTGCTCCATAAAGCGGATAGCGTTCTCGTAGTCGCCTATTTGTGCATAGCATTGCCCCAAATGGCTTACGTTCCACGCATCAGAGGGGTCATAAAGCATCACTTTTTGGTGATATTCTAAACCTTTTGTGAAGTTTCGTACAGTAGGATGAGAATAACACCAGCCAATATTACCCAAATTCCACGCATCAGAAGGGTTAAGTTTTTCTGCTACAAGAAGATACGGCAAAGCATCATTAGGAGAATCTTGTTTTGTATAACACCAACCAAGATTACTAATATTCCAAGAATCTTGATTATTAAGTGCATAGGCTTTTTTGTGATACACAATTGCATCAGCAAAATTTTCTAGTGACGAGTAGCACCAGCCCACATTTGCAGTATTCCAGTCATCTGATGGGTCAAGTTTTTCTGCTCTCAAATGATATTCTAATGCCTTTTGGAAGTTTTTTTGTTTGCCATAGCAATAGCCAATTTTACCCAAATTCCAAGGATTTTCTCTGTCATAATCTTCAGCACGCAGGTGATATTTTAGGGCAGAATCATAGTTTTCTAACTTGATATAGCACCAACCAAGATTGCGTAAGTTCCAAGCATCATAAGGCTCTATTTTATCCACTCTCAAATGATAATCAACGGCATCTCTATAATTATTAAGAGAAGAAAGACACCAGCCCAAGTTTTTCATCAGCCAAACATCATTAGGCGTGATGATTTCCATTTTTTTGTAATAAAGCAGGGCATTATCCAAATCCCTAAGTTCTCTAAAACAAAACGCTATTTGCTCCATTGCTGTTTCATTGCCTGCATTAAGGCTTTCTGCACGCTGATAATATTGGAGCGCATTTTGGAAATCACTCTGCGCTACGTATGCAGCACCCAAATCTAACAAAACATTGAGATTATTAGGATTTTGGGCATAACGCTCAAGCAAATCATCTAATTTCATATAAGTAATTGTGAATTTTAAGTAAATTTAATACTTCAAAAATAGAAAAAAACAATCAAAAAGAAAAATTTAAAAGAAAAAACATTTTAAATATCTAACCTTAAACACAATAAAAGCCTTTCCAAAATTTGGAAAGGCTTTTTTAATTTCTTGATTATGAATAATTTTCTTTTTTGTACTTCGTATTTCAAACTTCGTACCTCAAAAGCTATTCTTTTACAATTTGCTTTCTAACTTTCACGGTCATAAAAAGAGCAAATAAAATTTTTTTTTCATTTTGATAAAGTTTTTAGTTAAAATTAAAGTCCTGTTTTGCAATCAAAACGCCCATCTGTTACTTGGATAGTTTTGTTTGTTGTCCTATCAAGCCCAGTAAAAGAAAAGCGTCCAGATACAAAACCACCAATTGTATCTGCTCTAGTAATCTCTACCACACCTGTATGAATAGTTGTAGTTGTATAAAAACCACTACTGGTACTACACGAAGCGTAGTTCTGAGGGTAAGATTCTTGAGGATAAGGACTTGTATCAAAATTAAGTGGGTAAGCACCAATTTTATTTACATTTCTAAGAAAGATAGTAAAACTTGCCCCCCCTCCTTTTGTGATTACAAGTACATTAGTATTATTAAAAAAAACTGGTGGCAAAGCAGTAAGGTAGCCAGCTCGTACTGGTTCAACTGCACCAAATCCAGAGTTTTTTTGAGGTATATAGGCTTTGCCATCTATAAGGCAACCAAAGGTATTAGCACCTGTTTGGGTTTCTGGTGGTAGTGCATCTACTTCTTTTCTGCAAGAACTACAAGAGCCAAGCACAAGAAGTAAGATGTACAAGCATATCCTCAAGCTCATAAGCAAGTTTATGCGGTTTTGATTTGTTTTCATTCTAATGAAAATTAAAAGATATTTATTTTGATTTGGCTCTTAATTTGCCAAGATGAAGTGTAAAAGCCAAACCCCCATAAGTGTGAAACTGGTTAATACTTAGATATGTCGTTAATCCTACACCTGCAAACCGTCCGTAAACCATAGTTTGAGCTTCCAGTGCTAATGCTACACTTTTTTTGTAGCCATCATAAGCATAATTTGTACGTGCTACTCCCCCAGAAAAAGCAGTGTAAAATGTTTCATCAAATAAAAATGCTCGTCCATACATTAGTCTAATATCTTCTTGCATTTTAGTTCCATTATCATTTAATACATATCCAACTGTAATAAGATGTTTGTCTTTGTATCTATAATTAGCGGACAATCCAAAATTGGGTACATAAGTAGTACCAGGACTCGTAAAAGTAATACTCGGAGCAACATAAAAATAGTTTCTTTTAGGAATAGTATCTTTAGTCAAGCAAATCATATGATTTATTTTTTTTGTTTGATAATTATTACCAACATAGGAAGTTGTAAAAATAAAGAAAGTCAAATACATCAAATTCCTTAATAAAATATTGAATTTTTGGGTTATCCTCATTGTGTTTTAGTACTATTTTTGTGTTTTAATTCTCTTTCTAAGAAATCCAGTTGTAAACTTCACATCTACCCCAAAAGTACTATGCAAAGCGTTAATATTTGATTTTATGCCAAGTTCTAAGCCAAGGTGTCTAGTAACAAGCAAATCTACACTAGCTCTAAGCCTTACACCAGCTACTTTTTCTGTTGTACGGCTGGTAATTGTGTAACCAGAACTACCCAACCAACTACTTCCTTGCTCATACTCAAAAATGGGTGCGTGCAATTCAACGAGTGAAACCCCTATTTCAGTACCAAAACGTAGTATGTCGTGATGTGTAGAAAACTTCTGTAGCACAGAAATAGTAGAAAACCAAATAAGAGAATAAGGTTTACCATCACCAAACAAACCACCACTATATGGTTTTGGATAGTTTGGCGTAACAAAATGGTTGCTTTCGTGGGTGATGCCTATTCCTCTATTTTTATAGAAAATACTTTCTATAGAGGCTGTTGCAGAGTTTTTGGAAAAAGAAAGACCACCATAAAGCGTAAAATAATTGATGCTTTTTTTAACACTTTTCTTAGTAAGTGTATCTTGGGCTTGCACTGTTTGTGCTACAATACTCCAAAGTATGAGCAGAAGTGCAAGAGATTTTTTAGTCTTTTTCATTAGTTAAAATGGGTTAGTTAAAAATTAAAAAAACGCCTACTATTTTTAGTGGCGGTGCAAAGGTAAATACAATAAAAACAAATACAATACATTGATATTTTTTCAATTATTTTTTGTGTTTTTGCAAAAAATGCAAAAATTAGGCGTTTTTGAAAGTGATGAAAATGCGCACAGGCACTTTCCTAAAATTTTTGCCAAATATTATTTGGTGGAGGGTGGCTTTTATGCCTGTTTTTTTGCATTTTTTGCAACTGGCAAATACAGAAAATATTTTCAAAAAATTTGCAACTAATTGATTATCAAGGAGATTATTTTTACAAAAATAGGGTATAATATTAATTTGATAAGTAATTTAGGTGAAAACACAGTAATATTGGAAAACAAATTAGGTGTTTTTGTGTATTTCTGTTGTATTTATTTTAGCCTTTTCATCAGTAAAAACGCTTTTTTTGTAAATTACTAAAAATCCTATTTCTCCACTTTCTTAATTTTGTACACAGAATTATTGCTAGATACTGCTAAAAATCCAAAAAAAAGATGTACCTTTGCAAAAATTTTTATACAGTAATACAAATGGCAAATATAGTTGCAATAGTAGGAAGACCTAACGTGGGCAAATCTACACTTTTTAATAGGCTAATAGAGTTCCGTAAGGCAATTATGGACAACGAAAGTGGCGTAACACGTGACCGCCACTATGGGCAGGCAGAATGGACAGATAAGTTTTTTACCATAATTGATACAGGTGGCTACGTAGTTGGCTCTGATGATATATTTGAGGAGCAAATCCGCAGGCAAGTACAGATAGCCATACAAGAAGCAAGTGTTTTGCTTTTTATGGTTGATACATCTACAGGACTTCACCCACTTGATGAAGAATTTGCTAATGTACTTAGAAAATCTAAAAAACCAGTTTATTTAATTGCAAACAAAGCAGAAACGCTAGAAAGACATAATCAAGCAGCAGAATTTTATCAACTTGGTTTTTCTGAAATATTTCCTATTTCTTCTCAAACAGGAACAGGAACAGGTGAACTTTTAGATGCAGTCGTAGCTAATTTTCAAGAAAAAGGAGACGAAGACCCAAACGCTGGTATTCCTCGTATTGCTATCTTAGGTCGTCCTAATGTAGGTAAATCTTCATTTTTGAATGTTTTATTAGGTGAAGAACGCACTATTGTAACAGATATTGCAGGTACAACTCGTGATGCTATTGATACACATTACACTTCTTATGGTAAAAATCTTATACTTACGGATACAGCGGGAATACGCAAAAAATCAAAAGTAAGAGAAGATATTGAATTTTATTCAGTGATGCGTTCTTTGCAAGCATTGGAAGAGTCTGATGTATGTATTTTGATGATTGATGCTACACAAGGCATAGAATCACAGGATTTGAATATTTTGCACCTTGCTTTGAAAGCCAAAAAAGGGGCTATTATTATGGTGAATAAATGGGATTTGGTAGAAAAAGACACAATGACGGCAAAGCGTTTCCAAGATGAAATGATAGAAAAACTAATGCCTATTGATTATTTGCCTATTATTTTTACGTCTGTCGTTACCAAACAACGTATTTTACAATCTTTGGATAAGGTCGTAGAAGTATATGAAAACCGTTCAAAACGTATTCCTACCTCAAAACTCAATGACAAAATGCTTGCTGCTATTGCGCAATATCCGCCTCCTGCAAGCAAAGGAAAGACTATTACAATTAAATATGTAACGCAACTTCCTGCAAAAACGCCAACTTTTGCGTTTTTCTGCAATTTGCCACAATATTTGAGAGAAGATTATCAGCGTTATTTGGAAAACAAATTGCGTGAGTATTTTGGTTTTGATGGCGTACCAATACAATTATTTTTCAAGAAAAAATAGGTTTATATTTTATTTATCTTTTCCAAATTTTGAAAGTTTGGAAAAGCTAAATAAAATAATCATAAAGCATATTCATTTTTGTATTGTTTTATTCTTTGTACGTCATCTTCAAGGCGTGAAACACGTTTGGCGAAATAATATTTAAAACTTTCTTCCGCAAAAGACTGCTCTTTTTCGTCATTGATATTGTCAATATAGTTGTTCATTTCTGTCAAAATAGGCAATATTTCTACTTCTCCATTGGCATTGTCTAATTGATAGAAAAAAGAAGACATTTGTTTTTCGTGTGCTGTTTTATTCTTCATTATTTAGGTTGTTAAGTTCGTTTATTTCTTCTTGAATTTCTAGCATTTTATCCAAATAAAAATCTATTTCTTTTTGTGTTAATCTTTTGAATTGGATTTGTAAAATAACTTTTACATTTTTTAAATCAACTTCTTTAAGCATTATTAATAATTCTATTTCTCTATTTGTCATCTAGTTCTGTAAAAAATTTAATTGTTTTCCAAAAATAACTTTTTTTAAAGAAAACACCAAATTAGTAACCAAATTTTATTCTCAAAATTTCCTTTAAAAAATGGCTGAAATCAGACCTTTGCGTGCTTGGAGATACGCTCCAAACCTTACAAACGAACTTTCTGAACTTGTATCACCGCTTTTTGACGTGGTTTCTGCCAAACAGCGTGCCTTGTTATACGGAAATCCAAATAATAGTATTCATATTTCTGTGCCTCAAAATGTGCCAAATGAGGCTGGTAGCTACGAAAATGTAGGCAAAACTCTAGAAAATTGGAAAGCAAACGGCATTATCAAACAAGATAATTTGCCTGCTATCTATGTTTATTATCAATATTTTACCCTTTCTGGAAGCCATAAAGAATACACAAGAAAAGGTTTTGTTTGTAATATTCGTGCTTATGATTTTGATGAAAATGTTATTTTGCGCCACGAAAACACTATTCCTCATGCTGTAAATGACCGTACCCAAATACTTGCGGCTACACTTATGAACGCTGCGCCTACGCACGGACTTTATACAGATGAAACCCACGAATTAGAAGTTTTTATGGATGATGCAATGACAATGCCTATCTACGAAACAGAAGATTATCAAGGAGTTAGAGATGTTTTAGCTGTCATTCACGACAAAAATATCATAGATAAATTCATCAATAATATTGCACAAAAGAAAATTATTTTAGCAGACGGACATCACCGTTATACAAGTTCGTTGGAATATAGAAAAGCACAAACCAAACTAAATCCCAATCATACTGGAAAAGAATTATATAATTATCATTTGATGTATCTCACCAACACAGAATCTGATGATTTGCGTATTTTGCCTACACACAGGCTTATTTTGGAGCTTTCTGATTTTGATGAAAATGAATTTATCCAAAAATTAGAGCAATATTTTATCTTAAAAGAAACAGAAGACGCTTACGAAATAAATCATCAGATTTCTGGAAAAAAATGGACTTTTGGACTTGTATTAAAGGAAAAATCTTTTAAAATTAGGCTAAAACCTGAAGTTTTTGATACTATTTCTTGGAATTTCCCTTTGATAATGAAAGAGTTAGACTTGACTGTTTTGCATTATTTCGTTTTGGAGCGTTGTTTGGGCATTTTGGGCAAAGACCAGCGTGCTTCTGAAAATATTTCTTTTTCTCGTAGTTTTTCTGAATGTATGGAAAAAGTACACTTAGGACAAGCACAAATGGCACTTATCACGCAAGATGTACCAATGGAAACTATCAAAAAAGTTTGTGAAAGTGGCTATACTTTGCCTCAAAAATCAACTTATTTCTATCCAAAAGTAATTTGTGGCTTTCTTTTTGGTAGTATTGACGACAAAGAAATGACCAAATTAGTGGATAAATTATTCTAAAAATAGCTCCTAAATCCCAAAGGGAACTTTAAAGACAATTTTTATATGCAAATAACTAAACAACTGGCATCAGCACCTTATCAATAATGTGTATGATGCCATTGCAAGCTGCAATATCAACTGTTATAATGGTGGCATCATTGATACGTACTCGTTGCCTGTCAAAACTAACTTTGAGTGTATGTCCCTCTACACTCACTAACTCTTGTTGGTCTTTCAAATCACCTACCATAAAAGTGCCACTAAGAACGTGATAAGAGAGAATTTTAACTAATTTTTCTTTGTTTTCTGGAAGCAGAAGGTTATCCAAATCTTTCTGAATAGCCACAAAAGCGGTATCAGAAGGCACAAAAACTGTAAACGAGCCTGCGCCTTTCAAACTTTCTTCAAGTCCTGCCAGTTTAACCAATTCTGCAAAAGTTTTGGTACTTTCTAAAGCTACTTTTGTGCTTTCTTGTGTTGTTTCTATTATATCTTTTGTAGCAGTCATTTTAGTTATTATTGAAATTTGAATGATATTAATGATGTTTGAGTTGTATTTAAGTGTTTCAAAATTAGCTAATTTGCCTGATAATTATTTTATATAATTTCAAATAGAATTTATATAATTCATAGTTTTGAACAACGAAATACAAAAAGTGAGAATAATGTAATTTTTACTTGAAATTGTATAAAATGAAATCCAACCAAAACCCCGACCTTTGAGCCAATAAATAACAACAATTTCATTATCTAAACAAAACTACTATGACTAATATCTCTGATGAGCAAACCGTAGAAATTTTGAACACACTTATACAAGTGCATAATGATAGAATAGAAGGTTACGAAACTGCTACAAACGAAATTGAAGATACAGATTTGAAAACCTTGTTTTGTAGATTTATAGAAACCAGTATTAGTTGCAAAGCTGACCTCACTACACATTTGCGCCAACTAGGCGGAACACCTGTGGAAGGTACAAAGCTGGCTTTTAAGTTTTTCAAAGTGTGGATGGAAGTCAAAGCTGCTTTTAGTGGAAATGACCGTAAAATGATTTTGGATTCTTGTGAGTATGGGGAAGATATGGCAGTAGGCACTTACAAACAAGTTATCACAGATAATCTTCAAAATTTCACAGAAGACCAAAGAATAATGCTCAAAACGCAACATCTTCTCATAAAATCAGACCACGACACCATAAGAGGTTTGAGAGATGCACTTTTGGAGGCAAATTTATAGAAATTATAAGGATTTTTTTAATATTTTCAGAGAAAACAGACGAGTTTAACACCTCACTTTTTACAATAATTTTAATAAAATAATCATTAACACAGCACCAAAACATCAATAAAATGGACAACGAAAAAACACTTGACGTACTTAATACGCTCATTGAAATCAATAACGATAGAATTGAAGGCTACGAAACCGCTTCAAAAGAAACGAAAGAAACAGAACTTCAAAACTTGTTTTACAAACTTGGTCAGACAAGTCAAAAAAACAAAGCAGAACTCGTGCAAGAAGTCATAAAACTAGGTGGCACTCCTATTGAAGGTACACGCATTACAGGGAAATTTTTTAGGGTTTGGATGGACGTAAAAGCCGCCCTTACAGGAAATGACCGTAAAATGATTTTGGATTCTTGCGAGTATGGGGAAGATGTGGCTATAGATATTTATAAAGACCAACTCAAAAATAATTTTGAGGCACTTTCTTCTTTGCAACAAATAATGTTACAAGCACAAGTTTTATTTCTCAAAGCAGACCACGATGTAGTTAAAAGTATGCGTGATGCCGCTGCGGCAGCATCTGACGCAAAAAAATAACAAGATAGAGAGAAAGATAGTTTGATTAGATTGGATTTTAGATAGAGATAATAGTTACTAATTTAGGAAAACTCCACCGCTTTGCAGTGGAGTTTTTTATTTTCATACACTTAATTTCTGCTGTTTTTTTCTGTTGGAGAAGTGAATTTCACTTTCTCACTTTCCCATATTTGAGTATTTTTTGAGAAATCTGTTATGGCAAATTTTACTTCGTATTCATATCCACTTGCAACATCAAAAGTAAAAGCTCCTTCACACATTCCGTGTCCTATACTAACTTGATTATTAGAAGTTGGCAAGTAATAAGTGCTTTCTTTGCCTGTTTTTAGGTTTTTTACAGTTGTTTTCACTAAAAGCTCTGTTGTTACAGTAGTTACTGTTGTTGCATTTTTATTGGTTAAATCAAATGTAACGTGCATAGCAGGACCACAACCAAACATAATAAAATCTTTGCTTACCTCTTTTGGGTTTGATGCAAAAAGTGTTTTTGTATCTTTATTCATATCTTTTCCTGCGCCTGCTACAAATTTTATTACCTGATTAGCAGGTATTTTTTGGTCAAAACGGTTGAGTTTTTGTTCTTCTGGAAGATTATCAATAATTACCACATATTCTTTTCCAATAACAAGTTTTTCTTCAGGCATAAGGATAGCCTGCGTAAGCATAAATTGCCCTATATTGATTTCTTTTACAATAAGTTTGATTTGTTTCTTACCATTTTTCAGATAAATAGGATATTTTTTGTTGAGTTCAAAAATAACTGGTTGGCTACCTGCATATCCTTGAAAAACAATAATAGGCATTTGTTTGGAGTCATTTTGTACCACAAAAGACATAAAACCGCTACCAAGGCAATCAGCCTTAGTTTGATATACAAAAAAAGCTAAAAAAAGCATTAAAAACAGAGATTTTAACAATGTTTTTGGTAGAAATAGAATAGTTTTTTTCATTTTTTTAGATAAAAATAAGTTGTTGAAATTGTTGTTTTTGATTTATTCTCTTCAAAGATAAACAATAATCAAACCAAAAGAATAATTTTTAAAACAATTTCAAAATAAAAAAAGTGTGAATAATATAATTTTATCTTTTGATTATGCAAAAGAAACACTATCCGAAATCTGTAATATTGTGTATTGATATTTTAACAACAATTTACACCATTAAAACATAAATAAAATGATAGAGAATGAAGAATTGCAAAAAAGCGTTTTGGAGGCTATCAAGTGGGAGCCTTTGCTTAATGCAGCAGAAATTGGCGTAACTGCAAAAGATGGCATTGTAACGCTTACAGGCACTGTGGACAGCTATAAAAAGAAATTGCAGGCTGAAGATGCCACCAAGAAAGTCATGGGTGTGAGAGCTATTGTTGAGAAAATTGAAATTAACTTTGGAGATAGCAACAAAAAAGATGATGCAGAAATAGCTACTGAAATTTTGGGTGCATTTAGATGGAATTGGGATATTCCTAACGACAGAGTAAAAGTAAAAGTAGAAAATGGTTGGATTACTTTGGAAGGAGAACTTGAATGGAATTATCAGAAAGAAGGTGCAAGAAAAGCCGTTAATAATGTTGTGGGTGTGAAAGGCGTTATCAATAACATCAATATAAAATCTCAAACACACAACGAAATCCAAAAAGAAGACATCAAAAATGCCCTTATGCGTAATTGGTCTGTGAATGACCAAGATATTGAGGTGGTGGTGTCTGACAATAGGGTTATTTTGAAAGGCACAGTTAGCTCGTGGTATCAGCGAGATGAAGCAGGTAGAATAGCGTGGAATGCGCCAGGCGTTTGGGCAGTAGATAACGAACTTTTGATTGAATTTGATAAATAAGTGTTTTATTTGGTTGTCAAGACCTTACAGGTTTTTAAAACCTGTAAGGTCTGATAATCAAAAAGGGAGTCAATTATTTACTTTTAGGAATTTCTAGTTCTTTGATATGAACAGCACAAGGCGGATAATCATAAATATAGGCAAGCATTATATTCACGTCTTTTTCGTATTCCATTTGCAAATCTTCGTGGATTTTAGCTAGTTTTTGAAGTACAAAAACTGCTTTTTTTGCTACATATTCCACAAAAGTGCTTGCTTTTTTCTGATTTTGGTGAAGCATTGTTTTATGTTTTCCAAAAGCGGTATTCACAAGCGCAATAGTAAGTTCAATTTCACCTATTTTATCTTTGGTAATCTTCACGTGCCGACCAATAGCACCATTACAATCACGCATAGACATCATTAGTTCACCTGGCGTAAAACTGTGTTTGTATTTATCCAAAAGAGCTTTTATTTTGTCTAAAAGAGCTTCACGTTGTTCTAACGTATTGTTATCATCTTCAAGTAGCTGATGATGCAATTTTTTCACGAGCATATTATCTTTGCTGATAAGTCTTAGCAAAAGTTTATCTTTTTCCTCACCAGGCATTGTTACAATAGCCCATTTGAGTTGGTCTGTGAGTTTTATCATTAGTTTTTTGGTTTTAAATGATTATGGTGGCTGTAAATTTGCTCAAATTTACACAAAAAACGCAAAGAAATTTCTTTGCGTTTTTCATTAAAAAATATTTCAACAAATACCTCAAAAACTAAACTTCACACATCAAAACGCTTCTAGTAATGAAAGCCGTTAGGTTTGCGCCAGAAAGTTTATTTTGAGAAAGCAATGCCAAATCATAAATTTGACGTATCAAAGCGTCATTTGCTGCTGTTTCAGTAGTTTTGAGGATTTTATGTATCAATTTATGATTACCATTGATAATAACATTAAACTGTGGACTTCCGCCAAACATAGCCATATCCATACCTTGCGCCTCACTCATTTCCTGCATACGGCGCATAAATTCGGGCATCACAAGCAAAACAGGCAGCTCGTCTGTGGGCAAAGCCTCAACGGTTACATTGAGTTTGTCGTTGCCCAAAACACGTTTAAAAGCATCTCTAAGTGTGTTTTGTTCGTCTTCACTCAAAGAAATTTCTACTTTGATGTCTTTGTCAATGAGTTTGTCAATAGAGTCCGCATCAACACGTTTCACGTCAGTATTTTCCAGTTTTTTCTCCAAAACCTGCACGAAATGTTGGTCAATTACGCCATCAAGTTTAAGCACATCATAGCTACGTTTGCGTGCAGAACTGATGTAAGTATCTTGCGTTTCTGGACTATTTGTGAACAAAACAACGGATTTTCCGCCCTTGTCTTTCTGGTTTGTCTCAATGAAATTCTTGTATTCTTCTATGGTAAATTGTTTGTTTTCTACGTTGGTCAGTAGGCAAAAACTTGTGGCACGTTCTGAAAACTTTTCGTCAGTAATCATTCCATACTTCACAAAAACGCCAATACTGTCCCATTTTGCTTCAAAATTTGGGCGGTCATCTTTGAAAAGTTCCGCTAATTTGTCAGACACTTTTTTGGTGATATAGCTATTTATTTTCTTCACGTTGGCATCAGCTTGAAGGTAGCTACGAGATACGTTCAAAGGAATGTCTGGAGAGTCAATAACGCCGTGCAAAAGCATCAAAAACTCTGGTACAACGTCTTTCACTTCGTCTGTAATGAATACTTGACGAGAATAAAGCTGAATTTTATTGCGGTTTTGCTCAAATTTGTTGCTTATTTTTGGGAAATAAAGCACGCCTGTAAGATTAAACGGAAAATCAACATTTAGATGTATCCAAAACAACGGTTCGTCCATTGAATATGGGTACAATTCTTTGTAAAAATCAAGATAATCTTCTTTTGTGAGGTCTGCGGGAGCTTTTGACCAAAGTGGCGTAGGATTATTAAGGATTTTCTCCTCAAATTCAATAGGAATGGGCAAAAATTTGCAATATTTATCCAAAACGCCTTTCACTCGTGCATTATTCAAAAATTCTGCAGAATCTTCCGAGATATGCAAAATAATATCTGTGCCACGTGTCGTTTTGTCAGCCTCCACAATTTCAAATTCTGTGTTGCCCGTACACGACCATTTAGCGGCTTTTGAGTCTGTTTGGAAAGATTTTGTGATGATTTCCACAAAATCAGATACCATAAAAGCAGAGTAAAAACCTAGTCCAAAGTGTCCTATTATTTGTTTTTCGTCTCCTTTGTCTTTGTATTTTTCTACAAATTCCGTAGCTCCTGAGAACGCAATTTGGTTGATATATTTTTTAATTTCGTCTGCGGTCATACCCAAACCGTTGTCGCTGATAGTGATGGTTTTGGCGGTTTCATCAACAGAAACGCTTACTTTCAGCTCGCCCAAAGGGTCAGCAGACTCTCCTAGTGCAGTTATGCGTTTGATTTTTTGGCAGGCATCAACGGCGTTAGACACGAGTTCACGTAGGAAAATCTCGTGGTCGGAATATAAAAATTTCTTAATAATAGGAAAAATATTTTCCGTATTGATAGAAATATTGCCTTTTTCTTTCTCTGTTTCTTGTGACATAATCTTTTTGATTTTGAGTTTTAGAATTTTTTTGAAAGTTTTTTGATAAACTTTGATATAATTTAGGACTTACGCAAAAAAGTTCTAAAACCACCCCCAGCCCCTCCTTAGGAAGGAGGGGAGTTTGTCCCCCTCCTTTTTAGGAGGGGTTAGGGGTGGTTTTTAATAGATTTTGCGTAAGTCCTATAATTGTATTCTCAAAATTCATTCCACAACAAAAACGTAAAGGAAAAGCGACAAAATGGCAGGAATAAAAAGCAAAACTTCCCGAAAGTTGAAAACTTTCGGGAAGTTAAACGTAACCAATAGTTTATTTTAGTCAATTTCAATCACTTCCAAAATTTCGGCTAAATCATCAAAATCCTTGTATCCAGCACGTATTTCTGTGCCGCCTTTCAACGAAATTCCAGCAATTTTGTAGTTATCAATCAAATCATTTACATTATTTTTATTGACACAACAGCCCAGTATTATTGGAAATTTTGCGGTGAGTTTTGCAAGTGCTTCTAGTTCTTTTGGAGAAAAAACATCATTTATTTTGTCGTTGTTTTCTAGTAAAAAGTAATCAACTGTTTTTTTATATTTTTCAAATAATGTGCTTAAATCCTCAAAATTAAAGCTTTTGTTGTTGCTGTCTGCAAGATTTATTTTGAAAATAATAGGAATAAAATCCTCTAAATCTTCTTTTTCTTTTTTGTATTGAATTTCTGCAATAATAGCTTCATTAGCTATTTGGAGAGCGTTTATTGGATATTCTTCTAATATTTTATTGAGTTGTTTGAGGTTTGCGGTTTCAAATTCTCCAACAAATTTCACTCCAGAAAGCCAACCAATGATTTCTGTATATTTTTCAGGCAAAATAAAGCAAGGATTATCTACTTCCAGCGCAAATCCAAGCATATCTACGCCCATTCCTGCGCAATAACGGGCATCACTAAGGTTATTTACTGCACTTATTTTGACAAAAGTCTTTAAAGCCATTTTTACGAAGATTTTTATTTAGATTTTAGCTAAGAAAACGTATATTTGCTGTCTGATTTTCACAATTCACAATTTAAAAATTATTTATGCTGATTAGGATTGTCAGAATGACGTTTAAGGAAGACAAAATTACGGATTTTTTGGCTATTTTTAATCATTCCAAAGAAAAAATACTGTCTATGCGTGGTTGCAAGCACGTAGAAGTGTTGCAAGATGCTGATAATCCGCTTATTTTCTGCACTTATAGCCATTGGGATAGCTTAGAAGATTTGAATAATTATAGGAATTCTGATTTTTTTGTGGGCGTTTGGAGCAAAACTAAGGCACTTTTTGCAGAAAAACCCTTGGCATTTTCTCTGAAAAAAGTGTAAGGAAGAGATACGAAATAAGAGATACAAAATGCTAATGTAAAACATTGATTATTAAGTTATTATAAAAATAAAATAATTTAGTTTTCGTCACTTAATTGTTTGCTTTGAATTTTTCAAAAAAGCGTTCTAAAAGGCTTTTATCTTGCGTGATTATCTCTGCGGTGGCGGAAAGGTTGTTTTTGAAAGGAATGAGTTTTTTGGAATTAGTTGTTAGCCCTTCGGGCAGGCTGATTTTAGCAAGAAATAGACTATCTTTTATGGGCGTTTCTGTGATAAAAACCACCTTTCCACGCACCAAACCAAATTCTTGGAACGGATAACTATTGAATTTTATTAGCACTTTTTGCCCCGCTTGGATTTTGCCCAAACTCCGTTGCGAAAGCTGCACTTCTCCAAAATAATTGGCATTATTAGAAGTATCTTTTTGATTTTGTTGATTATTATTCTCTTCTCCAATGAAAAAAACCTCTTGATTAGCACGTAAAAGCTGTTTTTCTTGCAAAAAATTAGGTAAAAATACTTTTCCTTGTGCAGGCGCAACAAGCAAAAACTTGCGTTTCCAGTCAATAATGCGGACTGCAAAGCATATAAACTTTGCAGAAAACCTTGTTTTTGTTCAGAGATGCGTTTGTCAAGCTCCAAAATCTCTTTTTGTTTGGTATTTTGAGAAGAAAAATTATTGATAATACTACTTTCTAGTTGTTTTAGGGGCATTTGTTTTGCTAAAAACTTACTTTCTTCTTTCTGATAATCCGAGATAGGAATAACTTTTCCTTCATAAAGTTTTTGTTGGATAATAAACTCTTTTTCAGCTAGTTGTAGTTCTTGTTTTTGGATAAAGGTTTGCTCTTGTAAGTTGGTTTGGAGCTTGATAAGAGCGTTTAAATCATTTTGGAGAAATGTTTTTTGACTTACATAAAAGCCATTTTGCAAAAATGCCTGAAATTCTGTATAAGTTTTATAAAACGTCTGAAAACTCGTTTGTAGTTCCCCCAAATTGTTGTAATTGGTTAGTTTTATCTGTGGCAAACGCTCTAAAGTGTTGTTTTCTATCAAATTAGTAACTATTTGTATCTCGTCAGCAACTTTCAAAACCTCGTTATGATTGGCGTTACTTTCCAAAAAAGCTAAAATCTGGTCTTTTTCTACCAAATCATTTTCTTTCACAAAAACCTTGATAATCCTTGTTTCTGACCTCACCACCACAGATTTTGGCACATTATCAGAAGTCAGCCTAAACGGAACACTTACCAAATCTGGGTAATGTACGAGCCAGCTCACAAACAAAATCAGCAACAAAATCATAAAAAACAGACTAATTCCCCAACGTACAAGCCAGCTAGGAATGGCAGACACAATTTCTTGCACCTGCTCGCTACGAAATTCAATAATTGGTTTTGTTTGGGTGTCAGGCATATTTTATTTTACCACTAAGAACATTAAGAAAGACACAAGTAGGCACTAAGAAATACAAAAACAATATACAAAAAATACTTTTATTCTGCTAATTCCAGTTGATTTTTCACTAATTCAAAATAATTTCCTTGCAAAGAAATAAGCTCCTGATGTGTACCTTTTTCTATGATTTCGCCACGTTCTAAAACCACAATTTGATGTGCATTCATTACCGTACTAAGTCTGTGTGCCACCACAACAACAGTTTTTCCTTTGAAAAACTTATCCATATTTTGCATAATTTGCTTTTCATTGTTGGCATCTAGGGCATTTGTTGCTTCATCAAAAAACAGAAATTCTGGGTTTTTATAAACGGCACGAGCTATCAAGATACGCTGTTTTTGCCCTTGACTAATTCCATTTCCTTCTGCACCAATTTTAGTATTATAAGAAAGTGGTAAACCTTCTACAAAATCCTGAATATTAGCCACTTTAACAGCATTGATGAGTTTATGAATGTCTGGCGTTTCATCAGCAACAGCAATATTATTAGCAATGGTATCAGAGAAAATAAAACCGTCTTGCATCACCGTTCCGCAAACTTCACGCCATTTGTGATGACTAAAATCCTTTAAATTCATCTCTCCGAGCCTAATTTCGCCACTATTGGGCGGATAAGATTTTAACAATAGTTTGAGCAGTGTCGTTTTTCCGCTTCCGCTTGTGCCTACGATAGCCGTTATTTTTCCTTGCGGAATTTCTAGGTTGATATTTTTCAAAACTGGCTCATTTCCTGCGCCTACGTACTGGAAAGAAAGATTATTGATACTAATATTTCTGTTTTCTGGTAAAATACTGATTTTAGGATTTTCTGCTGGCTCTTCATCTTCCAAAGTGTGGATTTCGTTGAGACGTTCCAAACTTAATTTTGCATCTTGCCACGCCTGCAAAAACTGTATCAGTTGCTCCACTGGGCTATTTAGTTGCCCCAAAATATACTGAATGGCAAGCATTCCGCCTAGTGTCATCTGCCCAGAAATAACGGCTTTTGCTGCCAAAAACGTAATAAAAATATTTTTCCCTTCATTTAAAATAAACGCTCCAACTTGCTGATACTGACTCAAAGACAAACTTTTCATATTCAAACGAAAAAGTTTCGCTTGTATGCCCTCCCATTGCCAACGTTTTTGCCTTTCGCAGTTATTCATTTTGATTTCCTGCATACCACTAATCAACTGATTTACAGAACTTTGCTCTTTGCTACTGACATCAAAACGCTTATTATCTAAATTCTTTCTTTGCTCCAAAAAAATAGTTATCCAAAGTGTGTATAAAGCACTTCCAAGCAAGAAAACGCCAAAAATAGGCAAATTGTAGCTTGCTAAAACAGCAGAAAAAATCACCAAATTAAATAACGAAAAAAGCGTACTCAAAGACTGCCCAGTAAGGAAACTTTCCACTCTACGGTGATCTCCTAGCCGTTGCATAATGTCGCCGTACATTTTGGTATCAAAGTAGCCAATAGGCAATTTCATCAGTTTGATAAGAAAATCTGACAAAATAGCAATGTTGATGCGACTACTTATGTGCAAAAGTATCCAACTCCGTATAAATTCTATGGAAATACGCCCAGCAAACAACATCAGTTGCGCCAAAAGCACAATAAATACAAAATCTAGGTTTTGGGTTTGCACGCCTGTATCCACGACAGACTGCGTGAGAAAAGGGAAAATAAGTTGTAAAATACTCCCTGTTACAAGCCCTAAAATAAGTTGAGAAAGTAGTTGTTTGTACTGAAAAAGATAAGAAAAAAGTCTTTTAAAACCCATTTTAGCGGGTTTTTCATCTTTTTCCTCATAAAATTGTGGGGTTGGTTCTAAAAGCAAGGCAATCCCTTGTTTTTCACCTTGCGCCACTGTACCTGCCCAACCAGCCATAAACTCGTCTTGCGTGTAGGTTACAATGCCTTTTCCAGGGTCTGCGACAACTATTTTAGTACCCCTACTTTTCAAGGAGGGGTTAGGGGTGGTTTTATTTTGTTTATCTCTACCAAACCACCCCCAGCCCCTCCTTAGGAAGGAGGGGAGCGTTTTTATTTCATAAACTACCACGAAATGATTTTGATCCCAATGCACCACGCAAGGCAAAGGAACTTCTGTAAGAAGGGTTTCTAGGCTGATTTTGACCGCCAAACTGCGCATACCAATTGCTTCTGCCGCCTCTGCAATACCCAAAAGAGATACGCCCTCTCTACTTATTTGGGTTTTCTCACGCAGATTTTGAATGCTATAATTTTTGCCGTGATACTTTGCGACCATACGCAAGCACGTAGGTCCGCAATCCATCTGGTCGGGCTGTGCGTAAAAAGGGAATTTAGGCATTTAGGGCTTTGTAGGTGGCGGACTTACCTCAATATGTCGTAAATTCATTAAATCTCGTTTATTGAAATTTAAACTAATAAGAGAATAAAGGGCATTAGTCAATGAAAAAATCAATTCTGTATAATCATTATTTAAAATTTTTGCTTTATCCAAAATGAAAAATTGTTGTATCTTATTGCCATTTTCGTTAAAAAGGTATAAACTTTTTTCTGCTTCAAAAGAAATATTTAATAATAATCTATTATCCATTTCCATCAAACTGCCTTTTATTACCAAATCATATTTGCTTGTATCACTATCTCCCAGTCTATAAGCAGGTGCATATTCATAACTAGTCCAAGTTATAATGCTGTCTCTATCAGGGTTTTGTTGTTTTGAAACAAGAAAATTATTAGCTATATGCGTGATATTTTTAGCTATTTGTGCGTTTTGTGTTGTGCTTGTAAAATAGTTCTTTATAGCTATTTTATAATGTGGTTTTAGGAGTTTTTTCTGATGAAGAGGCGTATTTGTGGGAATAGTGAAAGTTGATAGCCAATTATCCACTTGCCAAGCATACTCTTTTATAATTTCTTGCTTACTTTTGCTTATCAAATTCTTATTACTCATTGTTGCATAAGTAATTAAGGTATTTTTTTTTGTATTCATCAGACGTAAATCTAAGAATTGTTTTCCAAAATTATCTTCACTAATATCACCTACAATACTTAAATCAATATTTTGTGCAGTTTTATTCTGAAAATTTGCATAGTATTTGACTTGATACTTTACAGACAATGAATCATAGAGTTTTGAAAAAGCAGTTGTATAATTATCTATTGTTTCCGCTTTGTGAGATAATAAATTAGATGTAAAAGGTTTGTCAATACCAATATGGATAGGATTGATAAGTAATTTTTCTTGACCAAATAAGCAATTATTTAGTAAAAGAAAACAGATAAAAATATTTTTTTTCATAAAAATACAAGTTGAAAAGGTTAGAATATTTTAGCATTCAAATAGCTTAAAAGATAAATGAATGCTAAAATATGAAATTTCTGGTTAGTTTACTTGTGTGCAAGTACCACCACCATTATTATTTAGGAAATTTTGACAAGCAGCTCCACCACCAGTCATTCCAAAAGTGGCATCAGCACCATTATTTGCATAACATTTGAATGATGCACCAATTAAACCTCCGCTTACATTTTTTTGCTCCTCTTGTGTGAGAGCAAATTCCTGAAATTTCTTCAGATTTTTCATATAGTATCATTGCTTTGGCTTACAAATAAACAAGATGTTATGTTTATTGTGCTTTCAGCGTGGCAAAAGTAGCACACAAATATACATAAATCCCACCGTTTTTGGAATAACTTTTATTCTTTTTGGAATAATTCAAAAATAT
>JAYVHJ010000045.1:0-7209 GCA_043771315.1 Raineyaceae bacterium | reverse complement strand
ATTGAAAATACCCAAAATGGCAAAAAACATCAGAATAATCCCTCGCTTAGACATCAAAGGACAACATTTGGTCAAGGGAATACATTTGGAAGGCTTACGAGTGCTTGGAAACCCCAGAGAATTTGCAAAATATTACTATGAAAATGGTGCAGACGAGCTAATGTATATGGACGTTGTGGCAAGCCTTTACGAACGTAACAGTTTACAAGATATTATTTCCAAAACAGCAAAAGAAATCTTCATTCCGCTTACAGTGGGGGGTGGTTTACGTACCATTGATGACATTAAAAATGTCTTGCGTGCTGGTGCTGATAAAGTTTCTCTCAATACAGGAGCTATAGCTAACCCTCAAATTATTAAAGATGCCTCTTTAAAATTTGGGTCTTCCACTATTGTAGTGGCTATTGAGGCTATCAAAGAAGCTAATGGAAGTTATCTTTGTTATACGGACAATGGACGAGAATTTACGGGCAAAAATGCTTTAGAATGGGCAATGATGGCAGAAGAATTGGGCGCAGGTGAACTTATTATTACGTCTGTGGATAGAGAAGGTACAGGAAAAGGCTTTGATTTTGAGCTTGTAAAGATGATAGCTGAAAAAGTTTCTATTCCAGTCATTGCACATGGAGGAGCAGGTAAGCTAGAAGACTTTAAAAAGATTGTTGAATACAGTAAAGCTGATGCGGTTGCGGTGGCATCTGTGTTACATTATGATTTTGTGGCAAATCATACACAAGAAGTTGATACACAACACGAAGGAAATACAAGTTTTTTGAAAAGTGGTAAGGCTTTTGGTAAGATTGCGCCCATTCATTTGTCAGAAATTAAGAAATATCTTACAGCAGAGGGCATTCCTTGCAGAAATTAAATAAAATATCTTTAACCACCCCTAGCCCCTCCTTTGGAAGGAGGGGGACTCTTGAACTCCCCTCCTTTTAAAGGAGGGGTTGGGGGTGGTTGCTAACTCACAATTCAAAATAAAATGTCAAAAGTTGTTATTATTGATTATCAATTAGGAAATATGTTTAGCGTGCTTAATGCTTGCTTACATATAGGAATGGATGTTGAGATATCCGCAGACACAAACAAGATAATGGGGGCTGATGCGGTGATTTTGCCTGGCGTTGGGGCGTTCGGTGATGCTATGCAAAACCTTAAAAAGCTAGATTTGATAAATCCTATTAAAGATTTTGTTGCTACAAATAAGCCTTTTCTGGGCGTTTGTTTGGGTTTGCAGTTGCTTTTTGAGGAAAGTGAAGAGTTTGGCGCAAATAAAGGTTTGGGACTTGTGAAAGGTGTTGTAAAAAAGTTTCCTAACCATTTTGGAGATAATAATAACATAAAAGTCCCTCAAATTAGTTGGAATACCATTGCAAAACCAAATAATGTAAATTTTGATTTTTGGAAAAACACACCACTTTCAGACATTCCAGAACATTCTTTTATGTATTTTGTGCATTCTTTTTTTGTAGAACCTTCAGAAAAACAAGATATTGCCACAGAAACTACCTACGAAAACATAAAATATTGCTCTGCTATTAAAAAAAATAATATCTTTGCGACACAATTCCACCCAGAAAAAAGTGCCAAACTAGGCTTACAACTGTATAAAAATTGGTTTGAAAGCATTAAGTAAGTATGAGGTACGAAGTTTGAAGTACGAAGTAAATACAAAATAAAATTAAAAGAATAAAAATGGCTGAAAATAAACAAGATTTAGAAGCATATTACGGACTACCAAAAGAGGTGAAATTTTGCAAAAAATGCCTAATGTCTAACCAACGCCCAACCTCTACTATTGAGTTTAAACACACAAAAGAGAGCAAAAAAACGACTATGGCGTTTGATGAGGAAGGTGTTTGTGATGCGTGCAGAGCAAATGAGCAAAAACATTCTATTCAATGGGACAAACGTGAGGAAGAATTATTAAAATTGCTAGACAAACACCGCCGTACTGATGGTGGTTATGATTGTATGGTTCCAGGAAGTGGCGGAAAAGATAGTGCTTATCAAGCACACGTACTCAAATATAAGTACGGAATGAACCCACTTACTGTAACTTGGCCTCCTATTCTTTATACAGATTATGGTTATAAAAACTTCAAAAATTGGTTAGATGTTGGTGGTTTTGATAACCTTAGCTTTAATAGAAATGGTAGTGTAATGAAACTTCTTACCAAACTTTCTATTGAAAATCTGTTTCACCCGTTCCAAACTTTTATTTTGGGGCAAAAGAATTTGGCAGTAAAATTGGCTTTGAAATATGATATTCCGCTTATTTTTTATGGAGAAAATGAAGCAGAATATGGCAATCCAATTGCTGATAATACTTCATCTTTGAGAGATAAATCTTATTTTACTTTTAATCATCTTGACGAAATATTTTTGGGTGGTGTAAGTATCAAAGAATTACAAGAAAAATATAATGTTCGTTTGTCTGATTTGATGTCGTTTTTGCCTGCGCCAGCTGCAGAAATGGCTAAAACAGATATTCAAGTGCATTATTTGGGTTATTATTTGCGTTGGACTCCGCAAGAAGTGTATTATTATGCAGTAGAAAATACTGGTTTTGAGGCACGTCCTTTCCGTACACAAGGCACATACAGTAAGTACAATAGCATTGATGACAAAATTGATGACTTACATTATTATACAACTTATATCAAATTTGGTATAGGAAGGACAACTTATGATGCCTCACAAGAAATTAGAAATAATCATCTCACAAGAGAGGAAGGTGTATCTCTTACTAAGCGTTTTGATGGAGAGTTTCCTGACCGTTATTTTGGTGAAATTATGGAATATTTGGGCATTGACGCAGAATATTTTAAAAATGAATTATCAGACAAATTTCGTTCTCCGCATCTTTGGGGCAAAAATGAACAAAATGAATGGAAATTGCGCCATAATGTTTGGGGCGGTGGCTTAGATGATGCTAAGTAATTGAGAATTAAACCAAGATGCTTGATTTTACAGAAAATGGTTATTTAGAACCTTTTGGAGAAATAGAAACAACTATTGAAGTTGTAAAAGAACATTTTATTTGGAATAATGCAAGAATTGAACTTTTTATAAGTTTTGAAACTTTTATTAGTGAACTTCAAAGCATCATTCAACAGCCTTTTACAGTTTGGTTGAATGGAAGTTTTACGACCAAAAAAGAGTTGCCAAATGATATAGATTGTGTTATTTTCATAGATTTTGAAAGCTGTGATAAAAATCAAAAAGCCATTTTTGATTTAAAAAGAGCTTTCAAAAAACTGAAAATAGATAATTATTTTGTGAAAGTTTACCCAACAGGGCATAAACTACATTTTTTATATGAACTTAATTGCCAAGAATGGTTCTATAACTTTCATAAAACTAATCCTAATAAGGCAAAGCAAAAATATTTCAAAGGTTTTTTACACATTAAATTTTAAATTTATGAAGCCTGAATGGAATTATCAGAATTTATTAGTGGCTATTCACGACACTTTTGATTTGATAGCACGCAATGAAAATCTACTTAGAATGCACCAACAATATGAAGATAGTCCATTCATTATTGAGCAGTATGAGGAGTTGAAAATACGTTATACAAATGATTTGTTAGAGTTATTACAAGAAATGAATATTCCTTTGAAAATATCAGCATAAAAAATATGAATCCTGAATGTAATAATATTGATTGTCAAAAGTAGTTTTAAACAAATTATTGCTAAAATGAATGATACACCAGTTTTTTATTAAGAAAAAACAAATTGAAATTATCAATCAGAAAAGTAATCTTGAAAAATTACAAATAAGTTTTGATATGATGAGTGTTAGTTTTGATATGGCATATAGTTTGGTCAAAAGACAAAATCCAACATTTTATCATATACAAATAATTGCAAGGCGTTTTGAAATGATGTATAAAACTGATTTTTCAGTAGAGAAATTACAAGAAATTAAGAATTTTTTGCTAAATTGCAACGAAAATACGAACACATAACAAGTAAATCAGTAGAAAATCTGTGTCAAATATAGTTTTACAAGTAGAAAATCTTTACAAACAATACCGTTTAGGACTTACAGGTGCAGGCTCACTGCGTGATGACGTGGGGCGTTTGTGGGCAAAAATGCGTGGAAAAGAAGACCCAACCCTAAAAATTGGAGAAGCAAACAATAGAGAAACAATAGAAGGAGAATATGTTTGGGCATTGCAAGACATCAATTTTGAGGTGAAACAAGGAGAAGTGCTGGGGATTATTGGCAAAAATGGTGCAGGAAAATCTACTTTGCTCAAAATTCTCTCAAAAGTAACTGCGCCCACAAAAGGAAATATTAAAGTAAAAGGCAGAATAGCAAGTTTATTAGAAGTTGGTACAGGTTTTCACCCAGAACTTACTGGTAGAGAAAACATTTTTTTGAATGGTGCTATCTTAGGAATGACCAAAAATGACATCAAAAGTAAATTTGATGAGATTGTAGAGTTTTCTGGAATAGGAAAATACATTGATACCCCAGTAAAAAGGTATTCTTCAGGAATGTATGTGCGCCTTGCATTTGCAGTAGCGGCACATTTAGAGCCAGAAATACTTATTATTGATGAGGTTTTGGCGGTGGGTGATGCGGAATTTCAGAAAAAATGTTTAGGCAAAATGAAAGATGTGGCAGGAGAAGGGAGGACGGTACTTTTTGTGAGCCATAATATGGGTGCGGTGTCTTCATTATGTTCGCAGGCTATTGTAATGAAAAATGGACTTGTAGCAGATAATGGGCATACAGAACAAATTATTAGAAGATATTTGACAGAAAACACTAATAATATTAGTGCTACAAGCTTTGTTAATATTCCACAAAACAGACGTGGCAATGGCAAGGTACGTTTTTCTAAAATAGAAATGACAAATACTAATGGCGAAATTTTACAAGAATTTCAGCGTGGAAAAGAAGTAATATTTTCTTGTGCTTTAAATGCAGAAACGGATATTATGGAAGCGCAAGTTTCTATCCATTTTAGAGCGGCACATAATGGAGATTTTGTTACCTCTACTTATGAAGAAACAGTATCATTTGAGAAAAAAAAATATATTGAATGTTCTTTCGGTATAAATACAGAAATATTTAGGGCAGGAATATATGATTTATACTTTCATATTAGTGGGCAAGAACAACCCTACGACGTAGTAGATAGCGTTACTAACCCTCTTATTATTATAGAGAAAGAAAATATAGGAAAAACTTTTGATAAATATGCAGGATATTTTGACATTAAATATAAGTTTGAAATTTTATAAATGAATTACTAGTGTATTACTATGATGCAAATGATTATTGCAATAGCAAAGAAAATAAAGAATAAATTAGTTATACTTCTTCAAAAAAAAGCAGTAAAAGCAAAAATACAATATTACAAAAAAAATATAACAAATCATCTAGAAGTTGTTACATCACAAAAGAAGAATATCCTATTTTTTTTGCCAGAAGCTGGTGTAAAACCACATTTTATTACAGCAACAATTATTGCAAAAACATTGCAACAAAGAGGCAATAATGTTGTATTCATCAGTTGTTTTGATTTTTTTGATAGATGCCCAACACGCTCAATGTATCGTATATCACCCAATGCTACAGAGATAGAAAAACAAACAATTTGCGTTTCTTGCAAAGGTATGCAGGAAGATTACTTAACTAGATACCAACTACCTACAATAGACATTCGTAATTTTGTATCTTTTCAAAAAAAGCAAGAAATAAAGCTATTGATTGAAAATGCACCAGATAGATTATTAGAGTTTGAATATGACGGTATTCTCTTTGGTAAACTTGCTTCCTATGAAATGGTACTCAATACTAAAATTAGTGATTTTAATAATATTAAAGTAGAACATAGGAAAATATGGTTGCAACTTATACAAACAGCTATTATTTCATATATGGCTGTTGAAGAGATACAGAAAAAGTATAATTTTGATGTGTTTTTATCTAATAACTCTTATGCTGGAGCATTAGGAACCACACCAATAGCTAAGAAATATGGTGTAAAGTATATGTTTTGCACCGAAGCCGCCTACATTAACGCTGATAGAAGCAAAATACTAATTACTGAGAAAATGTTTTGGGAAACTGTTATCTTTTGGAAAGAATGGTATAATTTGGCACTTTTACCACAACAAATTAATCATATTTATAAAGACTTACTCAATCACTTTCTGGGGATAGGTTCGCATCAATATTCACCATCTTCAGTAATAGGAGATAATAGGAGTTTATTGGAAAAGCTTAATATACCTAAAAATAAAAAAATTCTTATTGCTTATAATAGTAGTGAAGATGAAATATTGGGATACAATCATTTAGCATCTGTAATGGGTTGGGAGCAAATGGATGAAACTGCCAATGCTTTTGAAAATCAATTAGAATGGTTAAAAGAAATTAGTGAGTTTGCTGAAAATAGTAATGATTATCATTTAATTATTAGATTACATCCTCGTTTGGGTAAAAATAAACGTGAAAACAAAGTTTCTACACACTATGAAGAATTAAAAGAAATTTTAGACAAACCAACTGGACAAAGATTTAAAAATGTCACCATTATATGGCCAGAGGAGCAAATTTCAAGTTATAGCTTATTAGATTTTGCGGATTTGGTGCTGGTAAGTTGGAGTAGCGTTTCTATAGATGTAGGAAGGCTTGGTATTCCTGTACTAAGCTATACAAAACGTATTCCTACATTTCCATTAGAAAATATTGATAATTCATTTATTACTATTGCTTCAGAAAAAAAGTCTTATTTTGAGGCAATTCAGAATTTAGTAAACCGAGAAAGAAATATTGGTCATATTATTTCTGCTATGCGTTGGTATAATATGCGTCATTTAGCAACAGCTATTGATATAGATGATGTACTTGTACATAGCCCAGAAGATTTGCCTACATTTGTATTACCAAGAGAAAATGAATTGATAGAAAAAGCCATATTAGGAGATGATGCTATTATCAAAGAAAGCCTAAAACGACAACAAAACGTCCAAAGTTTAGGTATAGAAGATGATGAAAAAGTAGCTATCCAAAAAATGTTAAGAAGATTCATTCATTATAGTATCACAGGTGAAGTTTTAAAAAATGATAAAGAGATAGAAATATATTGTATAGATAAAAATTCAGAGGTGCTGCCTACTATATTACCAAATCCCTTTCAAGCATTGATGGTATACAATCAAAATGAAATAGAATATATTT
>JAYVHJ010000044.1:0-4148 GCA_043771315.1 Raineyaceae bacterium | reverse complement strand
CTTTACCTATGTCGTGTGTTGCAGTTCCAAAAGAAATTTCTTCTTCTAATAATTTTAAGTTTGTCCAGTGATTAGAAATTTCTTTTACTATCTCTAAACCAACATTATAAACTAATTTCAAATGTCTTTTGAGTAAAAGTAAATCTACATTTTTGTCTAAATTTTGACTTTTCTGTGATGTTTGTTGTGCAATTTTTTCTAATAATTTACAAGCATCAAATGGTAGTTCTTTTAGTTTTAATTTATTCATTTTGAAGAAGAAGAATTATCTAACAATTCTTATAAAAATAGGGTTAAAACTATTGATTTTAAAAAATTGTTAGACAACTACTATTTTACAACGAACTCAACGCACCTGCAATAGCGGCAGTCATAAAGCACGCCAAAGATGCACCCAACAATGCACGCATTCCCAACCTAGAAAGGTCGCCTTGTCTTTCTGGTGCCATACCACCAATACCGCCAATTTGTATAGCAATAGAACTAAAATTAGAGAAACCACACAACGCAAAAGTAGAAATAAGGATAGCTTTCTGACTAATAGCCGCATCTCCTATATTCTTAAACTCCGCTAATTTCGTATAAGCAATAGCTTCATTCAAAGCGGTTTTCTGACCTATCAGACTACCCACAACTAGCGTATCTTTCCAATCAACACCCATCAGCCAAGCCACAGGTTGCCCTATTAGCCCCAAAATATATTCCAATGAAAGTTTTGTAAACAAACCATTTGTATATTCTTTAATGCTTTGGTTTATTCTCCCCATTCCTTCTTTTTCTGCGCCAATATCACCAATCCAGCCAAGCATACCGTTCAAAAGTGCTACTACTGCAATAAAAGCAAGTAACATTCCACCAACATTAAGCGCAAGTTTCAAGCCATCACCTGCCCCAATAGACATTGCATCAATCAAATTAACACCCAAAGATTCTTTTGAAACTTCTAGTTTTACTTCTATTGCCTCCGTTTCAGGGAAAAGCATTTTAGACATTACAATAGCTCCTGGCGCATTCATTACAGATGCGCTCAAAAGATATGCTGCAAATTCTGCTTGTTTTTGCAGGTCATTTCCACCCAAAAGCGTAATATAATATGCCAAAACACCTCCTGCAAGCGTCGCCATTCCGCCTGTCATTAAGCAATTTATTTCGGAAATAGTCATTTGTTTGATAAAAGGACGTACCAAAAGAGGTGCTTCTGTTTGCCCTAAAAAAATATTACCTGCTGCAGAAAGGCTTTCAGCACCAGATAAGTGCATTGTTTTAGACATTACCCACGCAATACCAAAAACTATTTTTTGCAAAACACCCAAATAATAAAGTCCTGCTGACACAGTAGAAAAGAAAATAATAGTGGGCAAAACCTGAAAAGCAAATATAAAACCCGTGCTTCCGCCAGCGTTGTAGAGTTGTTCTCCAAACAAAAATTTAGTACCTGCTTGCGTATAATTGATAAATTGTGCAAATTTTTCACCTATTACCATAAAACCACTTTTAACGGTTGGTACTTCTAGCACCAAAACTCCAAAGATAATTTGAAGGGCAACGCCAGTAGCAACTAGCCGCCAATTTATGTGTTTGCGGTTGTTGGAGCAAAGATATGCAATGCTAAGGAACACAGTAATCCCTAAAAGACCTCTAAGATAATCCATTAAAATAGTTAGTAATTGTGAATTTTAAATTGTGAGTTGTGAATGAATACAAAAACATTCTTTTTTAATTTTTCCCAAAAGTAAACCCAAATTCTTTAATTACCAAATTTTAAGCAATTTTTGGTCTATTTGTTATCAAAAACCTCCTGCAATCTGTTTGATTCATAAACATTTATGCCTTCGTGAGCAAGTTTGGTAAGGTTAAACATAGCAAAAGCAACCGCATCAGTTTGTATGGCACGGTATTTTTTTAGTCCGCCAATCATCAAAAAGCTCAAACCTTTTGCAAAAAATTTGCCTATACTCTCACCAAAACGAAAAGTTTTTCTATCCCCCAAAAGCAAAGAAGGACGAAAAACATTATAACTTTTAAACGAAAGTTTGGCAATACTATCTTCTATTTCTCCTTTGACTTGGTTATAAAACACGCTAGAAGTGGCATCTGCACCCATTGCTGTAACAATAGAAAATGTGTCAGTTCCATTGAATTTTGCTATTTTGGCTATTTCTAGCGGATAATCAAAATCTACCTTACGAAAGTTCTCTTTTGAGCCTGCAACGGCAATAGTTGTACCCAAACAACAAAATACATCAGTTGCTTTGATAATATCTTTGTACTTTTCTATTGTATCAAAATTTATTTCAATTTGAACAAATTTTGGATTATTGATAACTGGATTATTTTGTTCATTTTCTGATAACTTTTTTCTTAAAAGTGCCGTTACTTGTGTATAAGTGGCATCTTTTAGTAATATATGCAAAAGGCTTTCACCCACAAGCCCAGTTGCACCTACTATCAAAGCAGTTCTTGGCAAATTGCTATTTGTGTTCATTTTATTTATTTTTGTTTTATTTCATTTAGGATTAACTTTCCAAAAGTTAATCCATCATTTTAATTGCTATTTCGTAGATTTTTTCAGGTAGAATGTCTTTCATACACTTGAAATGACCTTTTGGGCAAGCATTTTCTCCACTTTGTGAACAAGGACGACAAGCCAAATCTTCTTCTACAATCTTACTTTTTTCTAAAAATGGATAAAAGCCAAAAGCTTCCACAGTAGAGCCAAAAATAGCCAAAACAGGCTTTTTCTGCGCTTCTGCAAGGTGCATCATACCTGTATCATTCGTAATAACCACGTTACTACGAGCCAAAAGTGCCGCAGAATCTAACAAATTACATTTTCCTGCCAAAATAATTAAATCTTTATTTAGCTGATTATCAACCATTTTTTTAATATTCTCACAAACTTCAATATCTGCTTTTCCACCTAACAATATAATTTTAACATTGTTTTGATGTTTATTTTGATTATCAAAATTATAATATTCAAAAAGTTTTTTAATAAGATTTGCAAAATATTCTGGTAACCATTGTTTAGTAAAGGCACTTGCTGCAGGACAAATAGTGATAATATTTGCTTGTCTCTCTAATAAATCATTGATTTTTTTAGTGTTTTCTTCTCCAAAAAAAACTTCTGTCCCATTATTATCATACTGAATGTTTTTATCAAAAAGCGCATCAAAATACTTTAAAAGCACTTTTTTATATGGTTTTGGATAAATATCTTTCTTAAAATTTATGAGTAATTTTCTTGCAATATAAGGTTTTTCATAAACAGAAATCTCTTTTACATCTGAAATTATCTTTGAAAATAAACGCAAAAACCTACTTCTCAAACTATTATGCAAATCAATAATCCAGTCATATTTTTCTGCCATCATTTGCTTTTTGAGACCATAAAGTCCCGCAAAACCAGTTTTTTTATCATAAGTGATTACATTAGAAATATGTGGATTGTGGCGCACCAAATCAGTAAATTCTTGGTTGGTGAGAAAGTCAATTTGTGCGTTTGGGTACGCCTGACGCACACAACGTACTAGTGGCGTAGTGAGAATAACATCACCAATAGAACTTTGCCTAATGATAAGAATTTTTTTGAAAGACATTTTTTAGTTGTTGTATTTTTGTACCTTGTATTGATGTGCAAAAATAACAAATAAGTTGTTATTTTGGTGTTATTTCTCAAATTAAGAATATGGGATTTTTTTATTAACTTGGTAGCTATGGTAGAAACACCTGACAACACAAGAAAAGAAATGTTTTTGTCATAGAATTCAACGGCAGAAACTTGACACCATAGAAAAAGGCATACCAACTAAGGCATAAAATGATAGCAGTCACTAGGCTCTGCCGAGTGACTGCGGGGTCTGCTGGCATATGCCTCTATTGCGGGGCACAAACTATTCTGGGAATGAGCCAAAACAATCTCTTCTAGGTATCAGAGTTATGTCAATAGGTGGTAATGATTTCCAGCCGTTAAAAGGCTGGGAAACAATACTATCTGGGATAGTTCTCAAGTAAGATATTTTGGCAATGGTTGGATTATTAGGGTGTATTTGAGCATAAAAACGCTTACCTAAAGAAAACCTTCCACATTCATAACCTTGTTCTAAATAATATTTTGTGTTCCTAAATGAGTATTCAAATTGAGCAGT
>JAYVHJ010000043.1:0-3573 GCA_043771315.1 Raineyaceae bacterium | reverse complement strand
CACCATTCCAAGCAGTATTCACCTCATCAATACGTGTTTTGAGGTTAGCAACGGCATTTATTAAGAAATTTTTGCGGTTTTGAAAATTAGTTTGTGTCGTAAAATTACTAATAATCAGATTGTTATCATTATTCAAATCAAAAATAAGATATTCAACTGCCAAAAAACCTCTTGCATCTCTGTTAAAATCACTAAAATTTGCATTTCCAAGCGTTATTGCATTGTCAATTTTGGTGCTAGAAACAGGAAAAGTAGCAATTTCTTCTATCAAATTCTTACGCAAACCTTGCTCACCAGCTACTCCAAAATTATAACTATTCGTATATTGAAAAGCAGAATAAGCATTCACCCAAGTCGCTTGAAGTGCGCTAAGATTTGCCACATTTGGTGTAGCCGTAAAACTTTGTGTAGCTGTTTGTAAGATATCAGTTTGCGTTTTTAAATCCAAAAAAGCAGGTTTTATTAGTTTTTGAGCATAATTTTGTAGCATCAGTTTTCTATCAAAATTATTAGCTGTAACATCAGTTTTATCTTTACAAGAAGAGAATAATTGTAAGAAAAGAAGGTTTATCACCAAAATTAGTTTTATATTTTTTTGCATTTTTCTAAGAATTTAATTTTTGTATTATCTATAAAGAATTAATAAATTTTATCAGATTTTTCCTTTCTTGGTTAGAAAGTTTTTTAAAATCATTTTTAGACTTTTCTGCCTCTCCGCTATGCCAAAGTATTGCCTCTTCCACGTTTCTAGCCCTACCATCGTGCAACAAAAAAGTATGATTATTCACCGTTTGAAGTAGTCCTATGCCCCAAAGTGGCGGAGTACGCCATTCTGTGCCTGTAGCTTTATAATCTGGGCGGTTGTCTGCAAGTCCTGCACCCATATCGTGCAAAAGAAGGTCTGTATAAGGTCTTATTTTTTGATTATTAAGTGCCATAATAGGGCTATTATTGCCTGTTTCAAATTTTTCATAATGACAAGAACCACATTTGAGATTAGTAAAAATAGTTTTTCCTTGCAAAACTTCTGTATCTTTAAAATCACGCCTAGCAGGCACAGAAAGCATTTTTACATAATTGACAATCTTTTCTAAGGCATTATCATCAACTTCTGGGTTACCACCATTAGGAATATTTGCATACATATTTTGCTGATTAGTAGTGAGGTCGTGCTTAGGAAAAAGAGAAGTCGTAATGCCAATATCACCATTAAAAGCCCCTGCAGTCTGTTGTTTGAGGGTTGGCACATTTGCTTTCCAGCCAAAACGCCCCAAAGAAAGTGCCTGTTTTTCTACATCCCAAACCATATTCGCTTTACCAGAAATACCATCATTATTACTATCATTTTCATCAGAAAGTGCTAAAATGATGCTTTCAGGGATATTTTCCAAAAGCCCAAGTCCAGGTATTTGTTGTGCAATACGTGGCGAATACATCATATTAGCATCAAAAGCACCATAATTCAAACCAATAAAATTATAAACAGGTTTACGCATTGTGTAGGGCATTCCGTCTGCATAATTTCCGCTTATTTCCTCATAACTTACACTCACGCCACCCTCACGCAATACGCCCAAATTGGCAGTTGTAATAGCTTTATCCTGAAATTGTGTACCATAATTTGATTCTGGAATAGCATTTCCTATATTATCAAGTCCTACACTCATTCTAAAAAGCAAGCCATTTAGTGGTTCTGATGCAGTTTGAGGCGGTTTTGCTCTCCCATCTTTAAAATGACAAGAACCACAAGAAATCCCATTAAAAAGTGGTCCTAAACCGTCCAAACTTTGCACAGAAGCAGGCGCAGTAACCCAATTTGACCTAAAAAGGCTATTTCCCGCAACAAATTGGTTACTTTCTGTAGCAGTAATATTTTTACCTTCTTCTCCAAAAGCATTTTCAGAAAAATCAAAAGTAGTGAAATTTTCACCGCCTGCATATTCTTCTGTTGCATCAATAGGCTGATTTAAGTCATTTGAAGAGGTTTTACACGCTCCCAAAACCGACATCAAAACTAAAATATAAAGTAGATTTTTGTTCATTTTTTGATAGATTATCTTGTTAGACTTTGAAGGTTTTAAAAACCTTCAAAGTCTGAAGATTTGTTTATAAGCTAATTATAATTTTGCCTTCAAAACTATGCTTGCATCAGCCAATTTGTCGCTACAAGTACGCAACGCAGTAACGGCATCAAGTATTTTGGTAGGATTATTGATGATTGCTTGGTCAAAAACCAACGGAATAAGGGTTATTTTTGTATCAACATTTGCAAAAGCAGTAATAACAGCCTCAGCTTTGGTTTTATCAAAACTTTGTACAATTTCTGCAAAACTTTTTCCACTTATTTTTGAGCCATCAAGGCGTGTATAAGTGCCTAAATACACATTTTTAATCCCTAGAAAATTCATTTTAATATCATTGATAGTGTTATCACTAAAACAAGAATGTTCATTTTCTTGGTCTTGAGAATCAACTGCTACAAACATACGCTCTCCTGCCAATTCTCCTTTACAAAGTGAGCCAATTCCTGTAAAAATATTGCCCATAACCGCAGGAACATCAACATTATTCACAAAACTTTCCCTATAAACGCTACCAGTTTTCCAAGCATTACGCACAATTCCCAAATGTTCTACAAGCAAATCTGTTACAACTTTAAGGTAAGTTTTGCGTCTAGCTTGATTTTGAGCAGTTCCACCTGTTGTCAAAAAATCCGTGTATGGGCGTGTTCCTGCACTTGTAGTGCTTAAATCTTGCCCCCAAAGCAAAAATTCTATTGCGTGGTAGCCTGTCAAAATAGCAGTTTCAGAACCAACCTCGTTGTTATCAAGAAGTATTTGTCTAGTGATAGTTGGATAGGCAATTAAGTCATTGATAATGCCTGTATTAGGATTAGAAGCTATATAATCTACAAAACTTTCATCAACAGGCCACCCATTGATATAGCCTTCCAAGCCGTTATCTCCATCAATAGGACCTCCATAAAACCTAAAAGCATCAGTCTGATTATAAGGAATACGACATTTAATCCACTCGTTTTTGCAGTCTGTAAGCCCTTGTGCAGTAGGCACAGCTATAAAAGCGTTGATTTTTTGTTGCAAAATCAATGCAGCATTGTAACTATCTTCATAAGTTGCCAAAACAATGTTAGTATAATTAGTAATAGCTTCTTTGTTTTGTTGCTCCAAAGATACTTCTACCTCTTTTTTCTTACAATTTGTCAGCGTAACAAAGAGAAAAAATAAGATAATTGTTTGAATTAAAAATGTATTTTTTACTATATTTTTCATTTTAATTTATTTATTCTTAATGATTTGATGATTTTTATCTATTTTGAACTGTAACCCAATTACTTTTAAAATCCTCAATATCTTGTGTAGAAAACCCATAAATTGCTTGTAATTTGGTGATGATTTGCGTAAGTTTTGGCAACTCATTTGCGGCATCAGTAACAAACTTGTAAGAAGTTGCTGTGCCGTTGTAAGGTGCATTTAAAAGCACCAAAACTTCATCTATTTGTGCATCAGTAATCTTTTTTTGACTTTGTGAGATGGTTCTAAAACCGTGAATAAA
>JAYVHJ010000042.1:0-3867 GCA_043771315.1 Raineyaceae bacterium | reverse complement strand
GAAAAAGCCTATCAATTCAAAGAGAAAATAGTAGTAGAAATTCCAAAAGAATTGTTTTTTGCAGGTGAAAAAGTACCTTTGGAAGATGCAGAGGTGCTTTCTCGTGTGGATAGAGAATTTTATGTAAACGCTTTTTGGCACGCAAACACTGCGCTTGTCATCAAACGTGCTGCTTTTTGGTTGCCACAATTTGAAAAAATACTCACTGATAACGGCATTCCTGCTGATTTTAAGTATATTCCTATCATTGAAAGTACACTTACTAATGTTATTTCTCCTGCTGGTGCAACTGGTTTTTGGCAATTTATGCCTGATGCTGCAACAGAAACAGGCTTAGAAATATCAGAGGACGTTGATGAACGCTATAATCCTATAAAATCTGCCTATGCTGCTGTTAAATATTTTAAGCAAGCACATAGTAAATTTAAAAATTGGACACTTGTGGCTGCCGCCTATAATATGGGAATGGGTGGAATAGAAGGGGTTTTAGCTTATCAAAGGGTAAATTCTTACTATGATTTGTACCTTAATCCAGAAACATCTCGCTATGTGATGCGTGCCATTGCTTTTAAGGATATTTACGAAAATCCAGAAAAATACGGCTATGCACGTGCTGGAAATGCCGCACAAGTGCCTACACGTACCGTAAATGTTAATAAATCTATTGAAAATTTGGCAGAATGGGCTATCAGTCAGAAAGTTACCTATAAAATTGTGAAAGAATATAATCCTTGGTTGCGCACCAAAAAACTCACTGTCAAACAAGGTAAAAGTTACATTATTACGCTTCCAAAAGATTACAAACCAAATGCGCCCTTGCGTGAGGCAATAGGTGATGCGCCTACACGTATGGATAGTGCAACAACCGCAAATTAAAAAATATTGATTGAGAAGTGAGGAAAAAGCATCAAAAAAACATAAAAAAACGCTCAAAATCTTTCAACTTTGGGCGTTTACGGTTATTTAGGTGTAATAAAAAACGTCTTTAAAAATTTATGATAATCAATATTTCGTACTTCAAATTTTGTATTTTAAACTTCGTACCTAGTTAAAATTTATTCCAAAATAGGCTTAACATTGGCTTTTTTTTGTCTTTTTTCATTTCTAATTTTGCAACAAAAGTATTGTGTGCTTGTGGCTCTGCTGCTTCATATATGAGGTGAAGCTCATCATTTTGATGCGAAAGTTCAAAATGAAATTCACTTGTTTGGTTATACAAACGCACTTCATTGGGTTTATCTTCTGCCATACTCCAACTTCCTTTCTCTGGAAGATGCAAATGTTTGCTTGCACCATTGCTCACACGTGGGAGCGTATGCGGAGCTAAAATAATAAAGCTACCATCTCTGTTTAATGTAAGACTTGCGTCCCCTTCAAAGTCAAAATCTTGGTGTCCACTGACATTATGAATATGCCAAGTGTGGCTAATTAAATCTTTTTTATTGGTTATTACTTTAGAATCAGGCTTTTCTCCACAACTCATAAAAAATAGACTACTAACAATAACTGTTAGAAATAAGCGAAATATAGACATATTTAGATGTAAGGTTTTCATTATTTTGGGTTAATATAAAATGCTTTACGAAAATTTTAAAATAAGGTTGCATTTTATTGGAAAAAAATTGAAAAATTTAACAGAAATTAAAAATATAAAGATAAAAAAGCCTTTCCAAACAAATAAATCTAAAATAATTCATAAGAACAAATCACCCAAAAGAATATTTTAACTTTAATTAAACACAAATAACAAAAAATAGTAGCTTTTTTTAAAAGTTTTTTCTACTTTTGTTTTGAATTTCATACAAAAATTGCTTTATTGTTGCTGAATACCACCAAAAATAATATTACCATACGAAAAATAGCAATAATAACCATAAACAACCATAACAATACCATTTAGCACTACTCCTAATGAAACAAAATACTATACAAAGTATCCTACTTACAACTATTTTTTCTGCTTTTTTTTTAGTGTCTTGCGGAGATACTAAAAACCCAGATAATGGTGCTGCTAATCTTCCCAAAGATGCCAAAGGCGGTAAGGTTTATGGTGGCGTTTTTAAGTTGAATGAAACAGAATACATCAAATCTCTTTATCCTTTGAGTATTATTGACGTTTATTCCTTGCGCACTGCCACACAAATATATGAAGGACTTTTGAAATTTAAACAAGATGACCTTTCTTTGATGCCTGCGCTGGCTGAAAGTTATTCTGTTGATGAAACAAAAACTATTTATACATTTGTGCTAAGAAAAGGCGTTTTATTTCATGACAACGAATGTTTTTCTGGTGGAAAAGGGCGTGAAATGACTGCAGAAGATGTAAAATATTGCTTTACTCGCACTTGTACACAAGATGCTCAAAATCAAGGATTTAGTGTTTTTCAAGATGTTTTAAAAGGTGCAAATGAATATTATAAAGCCTCTGCTGGTGGCAAAAAACCTTCTTTTGAGGTAGAAGGTCTAAAAGTAATAGACAAAAATACCATTCAATTAACTTTAAATCAGCCTTCCGCAGTATTTTTGTACGGACTTGCAAAACCTTTTACATTTATCTATCCAAAAGAAGCAGTAGAAAAATATGGCTCTGAAATGCGTACAAAAGCTGTTGGAACTGGTGCTTTTACGCTGGCAAGTCTAGAAGAAAATAATTCTATTATTCTCAAAAGAAACCCAAAATATTATCAAAAAGACAAAGATGGCAATGTTTTGCCATTCTTAGAGGCTATTAAAATTACTTTTATTAAAGATAAAAAAACAGAATTATTTGAGTTTCAGAAAGGAAATTTGGATATGGTTTACCGTTTGCCAACAGATTATATCACAGAAGCAACAGAAAAAGCTGCCAAAGCAGCTGACGGAGGTATTCAGGATTTTGATTTGCAAAGAAATCCAGAAATGACAACACAATATCTTTATTTTATGACAAAAAATGAAGTCTTTAAAGATTTGAATGTCAGAAAGGCATTTTCTTTTGCCATAGACCGCCAAAAAATCTTAGATTATGCGCTTGGTGGTGAGGGTGAGGCAGCAGGAGAACACGGCATTACACCACCAACTTTTAAGAATTATGATATTTCTAAAATTCGTGGTTATGGCTTAAATATTGATTCTGCTAAATATTATTTTGAAAAAGCGGGTTTTAGTGGTGGAAAAGGCTTTCCTTTAGTTACTTTGGAACTTAACGCAGAGGGAAACAGACAAACAGACGTAGCACAAGAAATCCAAAAACAACTTAAAGATCACCTCAACATAAATATAAAAATAAATATAATGCCTATTGCACAACTTTTAGATAATGGTTTTGCAGGCAAATTTAATATGCTGAAAACATCTTATTATGCAGATTATCCTAGTGCAGAGAACTTTTTGTCGCTTTTCTTAGGGAAATTCGTGCCTGATAATGATGCAGAAAAATCTATCCCCAATATGGCACGTTTCAAAAATGCTAAATATGATGCACTTTATGCGCAAGCCGTAAGTTCAAAATCAGAAGAAGAGGCAAATGAACTTTTTGCAAAAGCAGAACAAATTTTGATGGATAATGCACCTATTATTGTATTGTGGTATGACGAGGCATACCGTTTGGTGAAAATGAATGTCAAAGATTTTCCTAATAATGCAATGCAATGGAGAGATTTTTCTGGCGTTTATTTGAAGAAATAATTATGAGTTATGAATTATAAATTATGAATTATGAATTAAAACACATTGTACTTTGTATTTATAACTCATAATTCACAACTCATAATTCATAATTATATTGCGTGTGTAGTTCAATTGGATAGAATGTCAGATTTCGGCTCTGAAGGTTGTGGGTTCAAATCCTGCCATGCGCACAAAAAAGCCTTTCCAAATATTTGGAAA
>JAYVHJ010000041.1:0-11021 GCA_043771315.1 Raineyaceae bacterium | reverse complement strand
ATCCAATCCAATCCAATCCAATCCGTAACTATCTAATGGTGTGCGCTATGGTATTATTTGCAGCGTGTCAAAAGCCTAATAATGAACTTGTGCCACAAGTCCAACAACAGGCAAAAACAACAGAAATTCAGACAAAGGCACAGAATTCAATAGAAAATGGCATTACCTCTCGTGATGGGCGTTTAGTTTTTGCAGATGCTGAAACTTTCCACAATATGCTTACGACAATCTCCAAAATGTCAACAGAAGAAACACAAGCATTTGAAGAAAAGTTTGCGGGCTACACTTCTTGGCGCAAATACAACCACGACAACATCAAAAATGAAGAAGTTGAACAACTTTCTTACAGTAAAGATAAAGAAGAGCCTTCTTTACCCTCATTTTATACGACCCTTATCAACACCAATAGAGAATATCAAATTGGTAACACAATTTCTTACCTAGAAGAAGGTAAAGTCTATTTTATCCCACAAGAACAAGAAGACAAATATAGAAAGAACGGCAAATTTAATGCAAGTGATTTGAAAGATATTCCTACATCTGTTGTCAAAACAAAAATTTATCCTGCAGGAAATGCTGACGAAAACGCTGAAAATAGAATTTTTATATCTAAATACCAGTACCAGTATAATTATGGTGGGCATACTTTCAAACAAGTATTGGAAATAGCAACCACTGCAATCCCCACATCTCCAAATTGGACTACAACTAACTTGTATTTTATTCAGAAACTAGAATATTGGTACAGCAGCTGGACTAGAAAAGAGTGGAGAAGAGCTGGAGAGGTGAGAACGAATGTTTATACAAATTTACAGGGCTATGCAGAATACCCTGGTGCAGTTTATCAATCTTTTTATGGTAATAGCCTAACTCAAACCCAAAATTTTGATGGAAGTCCTATTTTAGCATCTAGTTTTGGTGTGTTAGTTAATCCTGATGCGTGGAAATTTAATCTTACTGCTAATATGGAGATTTTTGTGCCTTCACATGGACAATGCAGCTCTGTACCACCATCATTTTGTTCTAATCCTCACCTTGATATTTTTGGTGCTACTTGGCAGTATTAGCATAATCAATGGTTTAATGTTTTCAAAGTATTTGGAAACATTAAACCATAATCCACACATCAATAATTCACATTTATACTAATGAAAAATCTAATTATTAGCCTACTAGTAATGTTGATAGCTATTTCTTGTAAAAAAGAAGTTGCACAGCCAGTGCTAATTACAGAAGGAAAAATGAGTATTGTCAATTTAAATACTACTCAAACTGTAATTTATAAAGATCTTTATGCCTATCCTACTAATATGGGTGGAACTCCTGAAATGACAGGAATCCATATAAATGGTGTAAAGGATGATAATTTTTCTATTGCAATAAGTTTCATTAGAAAAAAAGACCAACCCTTTGAATATTATCAGGCAGGCGGAGTTGGTTATTCTGTACTTACTTTAGGAAGTTATGGCGTTAATACCTTTTCTAAAACGGAGTCATTACTATTTTCCATACCAAGTAATGATATAAATAGAGGAAGAGAAAGGTTGCTTATTACTAAAGATGATAAAGATAGCCTTGCAGGTAGCTTTGAGATAAGATTAATAGATAAAAAAATACCTGTACCTGATACAGTACGTATGAAAGGTAGTTTTAGTATAGCTAAAAAAGGGCGTTTTTAACGGTTTTTAAGTTAATTTCAAAAATGCTTAGATTTGCAAATTTTGCAAATCTAAGCATTTTTAAATATTCTATTTTTAATGTAAGATTCAATAAAAAATAGAGTAATAAAAGTAGTAAAAATTTAATTTAACCAAATTTAATACAATGAAAAAAAGTTTTTTAGTATTTTCTATTATGTTTGTGAGCTTCCTTTCGGTAAAGGCGCAAATTAATATTATTCCCAAAGTAGGTGTAAACCTTACAGGAATTAGTTATATACCTCACCCATATCCCACAAATGAGGTATTAGTAGGAATGCAAATTGGCGTTGCAACAGAAATAATGCTTAATGATAAGTTTTCTATTCAACCAGAGCTACTTTATACACAAAAAGGAAGCCTTCTTATAAGTAATCCAGGTGCTTTTAATAATCCAGTTCCATATTTCAATGAATATACAACAACAACGAGGCTACATTATTTAGAAATCCCAGTTTTGGCTAAAATGAAATTTGGGAAAGGCAATTTTAGGTTTTATCTTGGTGCTGGCTTGTCTGCTGGTATGGCAGTTTTTGCGACACAAACAAGCACCTCAGATTTATTTGTGTATGGAGATACAGGTTTTGCTTATAATGGTAAAGATAATACTATCAAAATAGGCTCTGGAAAAGGAGAATTAAAGCGTTTTGATATTGGTTGGCAAATGGGAATGGGTTTTGAGTACAAAAAATTTGTACTTGACTTACGTTATGGGCAAGGTTTTACTAATATACTCAATGAAAATAATGACTATGATAAAGCCCAAAATAAAGCTTTTGGAGCTACTTTAGGCTATATTATTCCATTTAAATTAAAGTGAAAATTATTAAAAAATTAAAGAAAACTATTCTTTATTTTTTCAATAATCTTACTTGTAGAATACCCTTCCACTAGCGCAATAGTTTCTACTTTTCCACCATTTGCTAAGACAAAATCAGCTCCCACAATGTTTTGAACGGCATAATCATCACCTTTCACCAAAATATCAGGGCAAATAATCTCAATGATTTCTTTGGGTGTGGGCTCATCAAAAAGCACAACAGCATCAACAAATGAAAAAGCTGCCATCATACGTGAGCGAGCATACTCGTTCACGACTGGGCGCAAATCACCTTTCAACCGCTTTACAGAAGCATCAGTATTTAGTCCTAAGATAAGTTTGTGCCCTAGTTTTTGTGCTTTCTCCAAATAATCAATATGTCCCAAATGCACAATATCAAAGCAACCATTAGTAAAAACTAGCTTTTGATTGTCATTTTGCCATTTTTTTATGAGTGGCAACAAATCAGCAAGAAGAAAAATTTTGTCAGAAGTCATTTTGAGTTATGAATTATAAGTTATGAATTATGAATATAAAATGTTAGTATTCAAATAATTAAATATTTTTTAATTATAATAAATTGCATTATACTTGCAATTTATTTATAATTGTGGAGAATTTTTCAATTATCTTAACAAATCTTAACTAAGTTGTTACCATTATTTTGTATTCATTCATAATTCATAACTTATAATTCATAACTAATAATTACTTATATGAATAAAGCAATTTTTTTGGATAGAGATGGCGTTCTCAATGAAGAAAGAGGAGATTACACTTGGCGCAAAGAAGATTTTATAATTCGTCCAGATGTGCCAGAAGCACTTTCTTTATTGAAAAATGCAGGTTTTCTATTGATTGTCATCACTAATCAAGGTGGTATAAATAAGGGACTTTATACTGCTACTGACGTGCTAAATTGTCATCAAATTTTGCAAGAAAAATGCAATTTTTTGTTAGATGCACTTTATTATTCTCCCTATCACCAAGATTTTACGAAATCTTTGTCCAGAAAACCTAATAGTTTGCTTTTGGAGCGTGCTATTAGTCATTTTTCTATTGATGTGACACAATCTTATATGGTTGGCGACAGTCCTAGAGATTTGGAGGCAGCAGCGAAAGTAGGTGTAAAAGGCATCAAAATTGCACCAAATAACCCTGAAAATGATGAAAATATCTATTTTAATTTATTAGAAACAACAAAAAAAATTATCAATTAGGCTGTTTTGCTTTCTTCTTTTTAGCGAGTTTTCGTTGCTTTTTTTTGTACGAAAGATTAGTACGAGCTGTATCCACAATAAAGCGTTTTTTGAGTAATTTTCTACCCAAAAGCACAGGAAAACGCATATCTCCTCTGTCTGCAAGCGTAAATTCTGCATCAAAACTTCTTCCAAAAAGACGCAAAATAACCACAATCATAAACCTTATTTCTTGCTCACCATTAGAACTTTTAACTGCTTTTGTCTTAAATGAGGAAGTTCTAAATTCAGTTTTATTGTAGGCAGGGTGCGAGTCGTCAAGTAAATGAAAAGAAAGCCATTCTTGCTTGTTTTCATCAACAGTAATTTTGATTTGATTACAATGAATAGAAGACGTATAAGCCCCCGTATCTATCTTACAAGCTACATTACGGCATTTCAGTATAGGAAAATCAACAAAATCTTTGTAGCCAATAGTCCGCTTTTTCTTTTTAATATATAATTTATCTTCTATCATTTTAAAGTCCCCTTTGGGGATTTAGGGGCTACTATTTAGTCAATAGGAAATAAGTTGATGTTAAGCCCAGTATCTGTTTGAAAATCTTCTGCTTCATCTCTCATTCCTTCGTCGTGAGAAGGATAATACCAATTAATAACAGGTTTCCCACCTTTTTCTTCAAAGTTTTTGACCACACGTAACATATCCAAAATAGCCCTTGAAGATGCTGTATTAAAATATGTAAGTTTAAAAGTCAGTGTAAGCGGTTTGATACCACTTTGTGTATATTCTTGCAACCAACTAGTTAGACGAGTGAAAAACTCAAAAGTTTCTTCTTGATACGACTCTCCTTCTATTTCGCAAACGCCCGTACTTGCGTTGAAAGTTACTTTTGGGTTAAGATAAGTGCCTTTTTGCCCTTGTATTGTTAAATCTTCCATAGTGAAAAAATAGGAAATATGCTTAATGAGATAATTTAATTGTTACAGATGCTAAATAATTATGAATTATAAATTGTGAATTATGAATGAATACAAGATTTTGATAATGAGATGATTGCATACTTTTTTATCAAATCATAATACAAACTAATTATAACAACCTTGTTATTACAAATAAAGCTATTTTGTTTAATTTTGTTTAACTTTATTTGTAAAAAATATTTTACAGAACAAAATTCATTTTTAATTTATTGCTGCTACTTGTTGTTTAGCAATGGTTACAGAAATCATAAAGTAGGCATCTTGCTCATTGAAGTCGTGCCAATGAATATTGATATTACTATCAGCTCTGATAGCAACATTCACAAGCCCAATATTGCCTGTGGTATGCCCTTTTTCGTCACCTTCAGTTCTTAGGCTACTTTTTATTTGTCTAAGATTTTGCCTATCTTTTCCTGTAATAAGTTCGCATCTTTGTTTAAGATTAGCAGAATTAGCAACTTCCACAAGATTCCCTGCCATTAGCGTAAAATGGCTGTCAGTTTCCAAAAGCATAGTTCTACCAATACCAATTTGCCTATCATTGAGCATACAATGATGTGCGGAATAGGATTTTATGTTTTCAGCCAGTTCAATGAATACATAAAACAGCACTTCATTGATATTAAGCTCATCAGAGGCATTTTGCCTGATATGTTTTCCTAATTCAAGGATAAGTGGCGGTACAAATGGTCCATTATATTCTAGTAATATATTGCCATCACTTCCCACATATTTTTCTAAAACCCTTGCTGTATTGTTCATTTGTAATGAAGTTTTGGGCGCAGTTGATATTATCAATTTCTTATTATTAGATAGTGTTTTTGATAATTTTTGTTGCTTGTGAAGACACAAGCAACGGCACTTTTAGCAGTGAATTTGAATTCATTCACAATTAAAAATTTAATAGCAGGCTATTTTATCCAAAAAATAAATCTAGTCGTAGTGTCCCACTACGACTGCAAAAAGTGTATTGAGCGTCCCGCTCCTGTATTTATTACGCAAAACAAGCGGGACGCTTGAATACATTGGATAAGTCGTAGTGGGACACTACGACTAGGTTTTCTTAACTACCTAAACAGTTATCACAATTAAAAATTCACAATTTAATTGCAGGCTACTTTATCCAAAAAATCTATCTCATCTTCTTTTAAAAGTGGTTGTAGAGAATATTTTAGGAAAACCTGTGCTGTTGCTAGCACATCTTTTTCACAATATGTTGCAATACGCTCTGCATCTTTTTCTTCCCAAAAAACTTTCCCCACTTGGCTACCATCAATGTCATCTTTTGGTGTAGGAATTTCAAAAATAGCGCAAAGTAGTTCTAGTTTTGTGTAGGCTTTGTAATCTCCAAAACGCCACATTTCCATAGTATCAACGTGTGAGATTTCCCAAGGTTTTTTTCCTTGTGTTTCCAATATTTTTGGAATAGGAATTTGTAAAATCAAAAACCTACGACACATATAAGGGAAGTCAAATTCTTTTCCATTGTGCGCACAAAGCGTTTTATCTTTTGCTTTTGTGTCTAGAATATTAGCAAATTGCCTCAAAAGTTCTCTTTCATCTGCACCATACACAGATTTTACAAAAAAACGGCTTATTCTTTTTTCTTTGTCATCATATTTGCAAGTACCAAAGCTAATACAAACAATTTTTCCAAATTCTGCATAAATGCCCGCATATTCCAAATATTTTTCTGCGTCTGTTTTGGTGCTTTCAGGCTCAATTCTTTTAGCTTTGAGATGCCACATTTTTTGCATTTGCTCCGAAAGTTCTTCGTAAGTGTCTGTTCCTCTTACTGTTTCTATATCTAAAAATAAAAGTTTTGAAATATCTTGTGGCGTGTACATTCGTTGGTTTGCTGCTTTTTAATTTTCGTTATTATTTTCCAAATATACAAAAAATAGTTTGTTATTGCAAGAAAATAGGATTTTTTTTATGATACAAAAAATTTTTTCTGATAAATTAAAGAAATATTTTCTTTAATTTTGTTTTTAGCATTGATTTTGTAACTTTACAAATTACATCAATTACCATAAATAATGCTACTAAAATTGCTAAATATCCTCAAAATCAACCCAAGAATTAGCTTACCAATTAGCTCAAAAGCCGTTCAATACCTACTTGTTTTTATAATAAGTTTGTTTTTAAATTCTTTTATTCCTTCATCAGCACAAGCACAAAATTATTCCACAAGCAACAAAAAAGCTATTACCCTCTACGAAAAAGCTAGTGAAGCTTTTAAAATGAGAAAGTTTGAGGAAGGAATGAATTTACTTCAAAAAGCCGTAGAAAAAGCTCCAGAATTTGCAGAGGCACATTATTTATTGGCTCGTAACTATCAAATGACAGGAAAATATGAGCCAATGCTTTTTCATTATGAGCAAACTGTAACCAATTCTCCCAATAATGCTAGTTATGTGGGTGCGTATTATACGCTTGCGGGTGAGCAACTTAAGAAAGGAAATTATCAAAAAGCTAAAATATATGCACAGGCTTTTCTGCGTTTTGACCAACAAATTAAAAGTTTTGACAAAGAATGTGAGCGCATCATTGCTTGTGCTGATTTTTCTTTGGAAGGAATGAAAAAACCGCTTAATTTTTCTCCTAAAATGCTTGCCAAAAACATCAATAAAGATTCTGTTTTGCAGTATTTCCCTATACTTTCCGCAGACCAAAATATGCTAATTTTTACGGCTCGTGCCAATAAAAATGGTTCTGATGAAAATATGTATTTAAGTGAGAAAATGCCCAATGGTGAATGGTCTAATCCAAAATCTTTGAGTGAAAACATCAATTCTGTTACAAATGAAGGCACTTGTAGTATTTCTGCTGATGGAAGAGTATTAGTTTTTACTGCTTGTAGTGGGCGTAAAGGTTATGGAAGTTGTGATTTGTATATTTCGGAGCGTGTGGGAAATGATTGGAGTGAGCCAAAAAATTTGGGTGCAAACATCAATTCTCTTTCTTGGGAGTCGCAGCCTTCTCTGTCTGCTGATGGAAAAATGCTTTATTTTGTTTCTGAACGCAAAAAAGGCAATGATATTTATGTGAGCCGACTTGATGACGAGGGAAATTGGTCTGTGGCAGAAAATCTGGGGGCAACTATCAACACAACAGGAAGTGAAATGTCACCATTTATTCACGTAAATGGAAGAACGCTATATTTTGCCTCTAATGGGCGTGTGGGCTACGGAGATTATGATTTGTATTATTCTAATTATGAAAATGGGACTTGGTCAGAGCCTCAAAACTTGGGTTATCCTATCAATAATAATGAATCTCAAATCTCTCTTTTTATTACTATTGATGGCAAAAAAGGTTATTATGCAGATGAAAAAACGCAAGGAAATAAAAATCTTTATAGTAAAATAATGGAGTTTGATATGCCGCCAGAAATTAGCCTAAAACAAAAAAGTAATTATGTTTCTGGTACTATTTATAACGCCAAAACCAAAGAAAAAATCAGTGCTAATGTAGATTTATTGAATATTTTGCAGAATGTAAGAGAATATTCTGTTGTGTCTGATATGAAAACTGGTAGTTATTTAATTGTTCTTACGCAAGGCGCAGAATATGCATTAGAAGTACATAAAAAAGGTTTTGCTTTTAAGAGTTTGACTTTTAATTATGTTGATAAAACGGCAGAAAGCCTTGTTCCTATCAATGTGGACATTTATTTAGAGCCAATAGCTACAGGTGTTAAGTTTATTTTGAATAATATTTTTTTTGAAAGTGCCAAATATGACATCAAAGACAAATCTAAAAGTGAATTAGACGAACTTATTAGGTTTATGCAGGAAAATGAAACCGTTTCAGGAGAGATTTCTGGGCATACCGACAATATTGGAGATGACAAAGCCAACATAGAACTTTCTCTAAAACGTGCCAAGAATGTATATGATTATCTCATAAAAAATGGCATAGAAGCCAAAAGATTGAAGTTTAAAGGTTATGGTAAAACCCAACCTAACAAACCAAACGACACAGAAGAAAACAGAAAAGCCAACAGAAGAATTGAATTTAAAGTTTTGTAAGGCTTTTTGAGGTACGAGGTTTGAAGTACGAAGTGTTATTTTAAATACAAAAAGCCATTCAAAACAACGTTTTGAATGGCTTTTTTATACTTTTCGTACCTCGTATTTGAAACTTCGTACCTACTAAATTTAGTCATCATTATCTGTTGGAACAACGCCATTTCCGTTGTCAATTTTCCATTTTTTGAATCTTGCGCTGATTTTCTTTGAGATTTTATCAAAGTTTTTCCAGTTATCTTGGACGTGATAAATGGTTGAGAGGTCTGCTGCAAGAGTTTTTTCGTAATCTTTTTTGTATTTTCCACTTTGATAATAGAAAACGCAAAAGTCATTGCCTTCCTCATTGAAAAGCTCTGAACCGAGATAGCCGTCCCAAACTGCGCTTAAAATTGAGCAAGTAATTTGGCGGCGGCGGAAACGCAGAATTTGCAAAGCTGCTTCTTCTTCAAAGAACTCGCTATAAAGTTCGTTTTCGCATATCCAGCCAAGAAACATACCAATATGTACGTATGCTTGTTCTATTGGCAAAACAGCAGGGAAATTACCTAAGAAATGGTGCTTTGCACGGTCATAGATAAAGTTTTTGGGTCTTTGTACTTGTGTAAGGATTGCCATAACAGTAAGCGTAATAGTTGTGTAAGTTGGTGATTTTAATCTCGTTACTAATTTATTTCTAACGTAAATATACGAATATTTTTATCAAAAAGTTTATTTTTGTAGATTTTTTTTACTTTTTTTCAAAATATATCAAAAATCTCTCCATTTTTTTTCAAAAGTACATATTTTTTTCATAAATTTAAAAAAAATATCAAAAAAGTAAAAAATAATAGAAAATATCAAAAAAATTAGGAAAATGATAACACCAAAAAGAATAGTGATTTTAGGAGGCGGAGAAAGTGGCGTTGGGGCAAGTTTATTAGCACAAGCAAAAGGATTTGAAGTTTTTGTTTCTGATGCAGGAGAAATATTGGAAAAGTACAAAAATATTCTTTCAGAAAATAATATTCCTTTTGAAGAAAATAAACATACAAGCGAGTTGATTTTGTCGGCTGATGAAGTAATTAAAAGTCCAGGAATACCACATAAAGCACAAATTATCAAGGATTTACAGGTAAAAAATATTCCTATCATTTCGGAAATAGAATTTGCTTTCCGCTACACAAAAGCCAAAATAATTGGTATTACGGGTAGTAATGGTAAAACTACAACGACACTGCTTACTTATCATTTGCTCAAAAATGCAGGTCTGAATGTTGGTTTGGGCGGAAATATTGGGGATAGTTTTGCGGCACAAGTTATTAAAGATGAATTTGAGTATTATGTTTTGGAGCTTTCTAGCTTTCAGTTAGATGATTGTTTTTTAATGAAGCCTTATATTGCAGTTTTGCTAAACATCACGCCCGACCATTTGGATAGGTACAATTATGATTTTGAGCAGTATGTAGCAGCCAAATTTCGTATTTCACAAGCACAAACCAAAGAAGATTTTTTTGTTTATAATGGTTTTAGTGAAGAGATAACAAAGAACCCATTTCTTGAAAAAATACAATCTCAAAAAATCCCTGTTTTTGTAGCAGATGATTTACCAAATAACAATCCTAAAACGTCTGATATAACTACTTTTGCTATTCAAAATAGCATTCAAGTCGCTTTTGAGGACAAAAAAATAAATTTTTCAGAAGAAAATTTTACACTAAAAGGCAAACATAATATTTTCAATACGCTTTGTGCGGTGCAAGTGGCTATGATTTTGGGGATTTCAGAAAGGAATATCAAGGAGAGTTTGCTCACTTTCAAAAATGCTCCTCACAGACTAGAAGAAATTGCTGTTATCAATGGTATTACTTTTATCAATGATTCAAAAGCCACCAATGTAGATTCTGTTTTTTATGCGTTAGGGAGCTTTAAACGCACAGAACCGCATATTATTTGGATTGTGGGTGGCGTGGACAAAGGCAACGAATATGAAGTTTTGGATAATCTTGTCAAAGAAAAAGTACGAAATTTCGTTTTTTTAGGAAAAGATAATAAAAAACTGGAAAAATATTATCAAAATAATCAACCAGAAAATCATCAGCAAGAAAATGAAAGAGACTACTCCAAAAAGGAATTAAAAAAGTTTGATAAACCCATTTTCCAAACGCAAAGTATCAAAGAAGCCATAGAATATGGCTTTAAGGTAGCAAAAAAAGGAGATATTGTACTTTTGTCGCCTGCTTGTGCAAGTTTTGATTTGTTTCAAAATTATATGGATAGGGGTGAACAGTTTCGTCAAAATGTGCTTAATTTA
>JAYVHJ010000040.1:0-1985 GCA_043771315.1 Raineyaceae bacterium | reverse complement strand
TTGAATATAATTGTGATAATTTTATACAAAATTACAAAAGATACGCAATATTTTACATTGTTATATTTCTATAAGATAGTTTCTAAACATACTCTTAGCGTTGGCTACGGCAACGGTCGGAACAGTATTTGACTTCGTCCCAAACCTTTTCCCATTTTTTGCGCCAGCTAAATGGTTTTTGACAAACGACACAGATTTTTTCTGGAAAATCAGATTTTTTACGTATTTTCATCTTTTATTTTTGAAGAGAGAAACTATTTTGTAGGAAAAATGTTTATTTTAGTAGAATTTTTGTAGATTTGTAAGAAATAAAGACTCATAAATATTATGGAAACTATTATAAAAAAAACGGTCAAAAAAGTTGTAAAAAATTCTAATATTCAGTTGGGAATATTGAAAGGCAAAATGAAGGTGGCTAAGGATACTTTTGAGGAAGATAATAAAAAAACACTTGTATTTTAATATGAAATATTTGTTGGATACTCAAATTTATATTTGGATTTTACAAAATAATTCCTCTTTGAATAGTGAAATAAAGGCTATTCTAACCAATCACAAAAATACTTTTTTCTTAAGTTCTGAAACTTTGCGAGAAATGGCAATAAAATACAGAATTAAAAAAATCCAGTTTAATGATAATTGAAGCATAATTTAAGTTAAATGAATAAAAAAGGTAATTATTTATTTTCTGGTAAATTTTCTGATTTGAACAACAAAAAAAACATTTTTTTATGTTTTATTTTGATGTTATTCTTGCGCGTATATACGCCTATGCAAGCGCAAGAAAATCAAGCAGATAATCAGAAAGAAGAGCAAGAAGATACAACAGAATCATCAACAGTACAGCCAGAAGATACTTTTACGGCAGAAGATTCTGCTCGTATAGCCAATTTTCAGGATACTATTCCTGCAAAAATTGATAATAATATAGCTTTTCATTATGATTCTTCTAACATCAATGTACGAAAATTCAGTAATGAAAAAATAGAAAAATACAGAAAAAATGCTGATTTTAACTATGAATATGCAGAACCAACAAAGCAAACAACTATTTGGGAACTTTTTTTGAGGTGGTTGAGTGATAAACTAAGAAATGTAGCCACACCTGACAAGCTCACGTGGGAAAAAGTACTTTTTTATAGTGTAGTGGGAGTTTTATTAGTAATTGCAATCTTAAAATTGATGCAGGTAGATATGTCAGTGCTTTTTTATAAAGGAAAAACATTACAATCAACAGCTTTTGCAGAAATAGAAGATATTACGGAAGCAAATTATGATAAATTGCGTAATGATGCTATTTCAAACCAAAATTATGCTTTGGCAGTACGTTATGGGTATTTGAAAGCCTTACAAATGCTTACTAACAAGGAAATGATTGATTTTAGACCAAATAAAACGAATACAGATTATTTTGCAGAACTTGCACCAAAAAAAGCCGTTCAAAAGCAATTTGGAGAAATTAGTCTAGCTTTTGAATACGTTTATTATGGTGATTTTTTACTCAATAAAAGCCGTTTTGAGAAGATTAACAATGATTTTGATAAGTTCTATACGAAAATATAATTCAATTACGAATTATCAATTACGAATTACGAGAAATACAAAACGCAATTACATTTTACAAATGTTTAATTAAAATTAAATAATACTAATGAAAATTCCTGTAATCAAAGAAATAGTAGAAAAATACACCCTTGAAGAGCTACGCAAGGCAGAAGATGCTCTTTTGGACGAACAAACCCCTGAAATTGAAATCAAAGGTGATGACGAAGGTGAGCAACTCACGCACACACTCGCAGGCATCTGGATACGCAACAAAATGGATGATGACGGACTAGAATTTCCTGCCGCATTACGTTTATACACACAAAAAGTACGAGTTTCTATCAATTAGTTGCCCCTAACCCAAAGGGGAATAATACAAAAAATATAATTAAAATTTAAAATCCACAAATGGAAATCATTATTAATAACACAGAAAAAAG
>JAYVHJ010000039.1:0-2357 GCA_043771315.1 Raineyaceae bacterium | reverse complement strand
TGATTGTGGATATGGATATGCTCACAGAAAGACTGATTACGGATATTGAGGTGCTTTTGCAGAATAATAAAGGCAAAGCCAACCTTAAAATGCAACTTTGGGACAGACAACAGAATGTTTTTATCAATACTTTTTCTAAAAAATACACCGTTGCCATTGATAATGGCTTATTAGAATCCTTTGATAAGATGGACGGAGTGAAGTATAGAATAAATTAGTTAGTGAAAAACACAAGTGTTTAGTAAAACGTTATCAACATTTACCAAAATAACGAGAGTGTTTGGGTAAATTACCTAAGTGTTTGGGTAATTTACCTAAGTGTTTGGGTAAATTACCTAAGTGTTTAGGTAAATAACGAGAGTGTTTAGGTAAATAACGAGAGTGTTTAGGTTATTTACGTATAATTTTGAATTCAGAACATCAAACAGTACGTTCCGAACTCAAAATATTTAAACTTTATCAATTTTTTTGTTTAAAATATCAATAAAATTTGTTATTTCAAGCATTTCATTTGCTTTTTTGAGTTTTTCTGGAAAGAGTGTAATATTGTCGTACTTGTCCAGTTCTGTATCAATTCTGACGGCAGGTACTTTTGTTTCGTTTAATTCTAGTATTGATTTCATAATTTATTTTTTATTGAAGGTTTGTTATTTTTCTGTGAACAGCAAAGGCTTGATAATCTTTACCAAATTCATAATAAACTGTTTAATACAAATCTATACGCAAAAGCATACTATATCTGTCAAGTATCATTTTTAAAAAATTAGTTGTTAAAACCTCAGCAACAAACATACTCAAAATAATTTCCTTTTCCAATAAAAATCATTCTTCTATAATACTCGTATGAATAGGTTTATTTTGGAAATAAGCATAATTTTGCCGTTATTGCGCATCAAATAAGTAAAAAAGATTTTATTTTTATGGAACAAAGAAAGAAAAGAGTAGCTATTCTTGGCTCTACGGGGTCTATTGGCACGCAAACATTAGAGGTGATTGCCGCAAATCCAGACCAATTTGAGGCAGAACTGCTTACTGCTCAAAACAATGCAGACCTACTTATAGCGCAAGCCATCAAATTTGTGCCTAATGCAGTCGTGATTACGAATGAAGACTTGTACGAAAAAGTTAAAAACGCCCTTTCTCACCTTCCTATCAAGGTTTATGCAGGAATGAAGTCTGTCAATTTGCTTGTTCAGATGGATAATATTGATATTGTTTTGACTGCAATGGTTGGTTTTGCAGGCTTAGAACCTACTATTAAGGCTATTGAGGCTAAAAAACCTATTGCACTCGCTAATAAGGAAACGCTTGTCGTTGCAGGCAAACTTATTACTGACCTTGCGCTGGCAAACGCCGTAAATATCTATCCTGTGGATTCTGAACACTCTGCTATTTTTCAATGTTTGGTGGGAGAATTTCATAACAAAGTAGAAAAAATCATCTTAACTGCGTCAGGAGGACCTTTTAGAGGAAAAAAGCGGGAAGATTTGGCGCAAATCACCAAAGAACAAGCACTAAAACACCCAAATTGGACAATGGGTGCAAAAATCACCATTGATTCATCTACACTTATGAACAAAGGTTTGGAGGTAATTGAAGCAAAATGGCTTTTTGCCGTTGATGTGGCACAAATTGAGGTCGTGGTTCACCCGCAATCCATTATTCATTCTGCGGTGCAGTTTGAAGATGGCTCTATTAAGGCGCAAATGGGGCTTCCTGATATGAAACTGCCCATACAGTTTGCTTTGGCGTATCCAAACCGTATTAAATCTGATTTTCCTCGTTTTGATTTTGCTAATTATCCTAATTTGAGTTTTGAAAAACCAGATTTGGAAACTTTTAAATGCCTTGCGCTTGCATATGAGGCGTTGGCTCGTGGCGGAAATATGCCTTGTATTCTCAACGCTGCTAATGAAATTGCAGTGGATTTATTTTTGAAAGATAAAATAAAATTCCTTCAAATCCCTGAAATAATAGCTCAGACAATGCACAAAGCAAGTTTTATAGAAAATCCTACCTTAAATGATTTTTTGGAAACAGACAAAGAAGCCAGAAGAATAAGTAGTTTGTAGAGATTTGGAAGTTTTTTGTAAATTAGTTTTAAACCTTTTTTTAGAACTTGCATCAAAGAACTGAATTTAAACAAATTCTTAAACAAATTTTCACCAAAAAATAAAACAAAAAATGAAAAAGTTACTTGTAATGTCTGTGTGTGCGTTTATGTTGTTTTTTAGCCAAAATCTCCTTGCTCAAAAAGGTGATTGGGAAAAAATTGGTCAGCAAAAAGTTGATTTTAAAGTAGAAAGAGATGTTTTTAACATCAATTCTAAAAGAGGCAAATTTACCAAACTCCAAAT
>JAYVHJ010000038.1:0-3099 GCA_043771315.1 Raineyaceae bacterium | reverse complement strand
CTTTTTTCTTAATATCTACTATTTCATTAGCATTTTTGCGTGTTTCTATCATATTTGTAACTTCTTTTTGGAGGTTACTCACATGTTCAGAGATTTTTTTGATAGCCGTAACCGTATTTGCTACCAAATCATCTTCAATGCCCAATGTACGCAAATTAAGCACATTTTGTGCTAGCTGATTTTGATAAAAAATAGCTGTAGGCATTACGTGGTTAATCACAAGTTCACCCATCATACGAGATTCTATCTGGATTTTTTTGATATAATTCTCCAGCATTATTTCATATCTTGCCTCTAATTCTCTGTGGCTCAAAATGTTATGCTTTTCAAACATTTTGACAGATTTTTTACTGATAAATGCGTCCAAAGACTCTACACATGACATTACATTTGTCAAACCACGTTTTTTAGCTTCTTTCACCCATTCCTGCGAGTAGCCATCTCCTTCAAAAAGTACCTTTTTAGATGTTTTGATGTAGTTTTTAAGGATATTGATAATAGCAACTTCCTTCTTTTCTCCTTTTTCTATCAAAGCATCAACTTCAGTCTTAAATTCTGTTAGTTGATTTGCCACAATAGTATTCAAAACAATCATATTAGAGGCACAATTAGCAGACGACCCCACCGCCCTAAACTCAAATTTGTTACCTGTAAACGCAAAGGGAGAGGTTCTGTTACGGTCTGTGTTATCCATTAAAACTGGCGGAAGTTTCTTAAGACCCGTTTTAATATAAATATTATCACCTTTATCAAAAGAAATATCAGAAGTTTTTTCTAATTCTGTCAATAATTTGGTGAGGTATGCCCCAATAAACACAGAAATAATAGCAGGAGGTGCTTCATTAGCACCCAAACGGTGTTCGTTGGCAGCAGACATAATGCTGGCACGAAGTAAATCTGCATTGTCGTGAACAGCTTTAATAGTATTGATAAAAAACGTCAGAAAGCGCAAATTTTCTTTCCCACGTGTGCTAGGCGCAAGCAAATTGATACCTGTATTGGTAGAAAGTGACCAATTATTATGTTTTCCGCTACCATTCACGCCAGCAAAAGGTTTTTCGTGAAAAAGTACCTTCAAATTATGTTTTTCTGCTATTTTTTCCATTACTTCCATCAAAAGTAAATTATGGTCATTTGCCAAATTTGCCTCCTCAAAAGTAGCTGCACACTCAAACTGACAAGGTGCAACCTCATTATGGCGAGTACGAATAGGAATACCCAATTTGATGCATTCTATCTCAAAATCAACCATATAACTACGCACACGAGTAGGAATAGAGCCAAAATAATGGTCTTCTAATTGTTGTCCTTTTGCAGGAGTATGCCCAAGTAGCGTTCTACCAGTAGAAACAAGGTCAGGACGAGCAAAATACAAGGCTTTATCCACAACAAAATATTCCTGTTCTGCACCCAAAGTAGCCACAACACGTGTTACATCTTTCTCAAAATAAGCACAAACATCCGTTGCAGCCTTATCAACTGCGTGCAAAGCCTTTAAAAGTGGCATTTTGAAGTCCAACGCCTCACCTGTATAAGATACAAAAACAGTAGGAATACAAAGCGTTTTTGTACCATTATTTTCCATAATAAATGCAGGGGAAGAAGAGTCCCAAGCCGTATAGCCACGAGCCTCAAAAGTGCTTCTAATGCCTCCGCTAGGGAAAGAAGAGGCATCTGGTTCTTGTTGTGCCAATGCGCTACCCCTAAATTTTTCCATTACTTTGCCATTGTTTTCTAGGTCAAAAAAAGCGTCGTGTTTTTCTGCAGTAGTACCTGTAAGTGGCTGAAACCAGTGTGAGTAATGCGTTACACCTTTACCCATTGCCCACGCTTTCATACCAGAAGCAACAGCATCAGCAAGTGCCATATCAATAATAGTAGTTTTTTCGCTGATTTGTGTCAATTTTTTATAGACATCAGAACTCAAATGCTTACGCATTGCCTCATCATTGAAGACATTGCAACCAAAATAATCAGAAATTACTTCTGATGGAGGAATAACTTGTATAAAAGGGCGGTTTTGTGCCTTTTCTACAGCATTAAAACGTAAATTTGACATATTTTTAGGAATATTAGTTATATTTTGATGCAAATATAATAAAATTCCTTATATTTTTGTAAAAGTAGGGTTATTTTTTCACCAAATAATAAGTATACTAAAAAAGCTATTCTTTTCAGAATAGCTTTTTTAATTTGAAAATTTTCTGTTTATGTTTTTATACTTTTTTATTTTTATCTCCTGTGAAAAAAATATCATAAACTAGATAGCCACCAACTGCCAAAAGTCCAAAATAAAATAATGAACTAATGATTTTTGCCAAAAAAACAAAGCCTACAATACCTGCGACGCATATCCCTATCATTTTTAGGTTTGCCATCATTCCTTTATTTTCCATAATTATATGATTTAATATGATTAAAAATGATTAAAAATGTTTAAGATTACGTTAAATTATGCTAATTTTGGTGAAATATAGAAAAAACTAAAAATAAATCCTATCAAAATATTGAAAATTCTACAAAAAAATATAAAAATTCTTTTTTTGACTAAATTTAACTAATTTTGTTTTTCTGATTTCTACCTAAAAACGCTAAAAATACCTTTTTATTGTGTTTTAAAACCTCCTTTATTTTGTCCTTAATTCACAACTCACAACTCACAATTAAAAATGTTTAAATATCTTTTTGTTTTCTTGCTAATAAATTTTCTAAATTCTTTTGAAATATTTTCTCAAAAAAATATTCCTATGAATACGTGGCGCACCCACGCAGCCTACACAAATGCCCATAGCGTAGCGCAAACGCCAGATAGGATTTATTGCGCAAGTGAAAATGGCTTTTTTTATATTGATAAAGAGGATAATAGTATCAATGAACTTTCACGCCTCAACGGACTTTCTGAAAATGAAATAACAGCTATTTCGTATCATAGTAGCTCCCAAACACTGATTATTGGCTATAAAAGTGGGAATATTGATTTTCTGAAAAATGATGTGATTACCAATATTCGTAGCGTACTAAATACTAATATTATTGGAAGTAAGAAGTTTAATCATATTTTGTTAGATGGAAATTTGGCTTATTTTTCTGCTGATTTTG
>JAYVHJ010000037.1:0-5053 GCA_043771315.1 Raineyaceae bacterium | reverse complement strand
ATTTGGATAGTAAACAAATGCCAGGAATGGATTTTGTTTGGAATGGTGAAACTATGAGTGGACAAACAAAAGCAGAAAAAAATCAGCCAAAAGGTTTGGAAGTATTCAAAAGTGATATTGATAGCTACAAATCTTCTAAAAATGACAAAGATTTTAGGACTCGTATCAGACAAGTTTCACCTACAAAGCAAAAGGAAAGCCTAAAAGTGGAGTTGTTGGCAAGTGTTTTTGATAGAGTGATAGCAGAAACAAAAGGAGAAAATATCAAAACTCACGGAAAAACGCAGGTTTCATATTTGGAAGATTATGCAGTAAAATATGATAGCAAACTTTTATTAAAAAACAAAATGTACTTTCTTGATGATGATACAAATAACGAGAAAGACAAAGAAAAGCAAGCTAAAAAGCGTAATGACAATGCTTTACGAGAAAGTAATATCAAAAAACAACAGGATTTTTTAGAAAAAACAGGTAAAGAATATTTTTTACTCTATGGTAAGACTATTGCAACAGAACTAAAAATGAATGAAAAACTGATATGGGAAGTTGATTTTGGAGATAAACCAAAAATTTCTTCTGATAATACTACAAATGTTGCTAACAGTATTTTGAGTAAAATGACTTTTGTGATTACAAAAAATGTTTTGGAAGATTTGGATAATAGAAAAATCACGTTAGAACAAGCTATGGCACAGGTAAAAGTAGAAAAAAGATAAACCACCCCCTAAGCCCCTCCTTTTGAAGGAGGGGAGCTATTCAAACTTTGGCATAGGATTTGAAATAAAAGAAATAAGTTTACAAAAACAACAAAAATTTTGGTTTAGTTTCCACACTTTTGCAATAAAAAAGCCTTTCTAATTTCTTAGAAAGGCTTTTTTGTATGAATAGAACTACCGTAATTCGTAATTGAAAATTAAGCGTCTCCTGCGACCATTACTTTTGTTAAGTTTTTAGGCTGATAAACCACAGACAACACAAGTGCAATAGCAAGCACACCACCCAAAATAGGGAAACCATAATCTAGTTTAAAGTGCATTACAATAGGAATAACTGCAAATCCAGCAGGAACTAACACACAAAGTGCTATTCCAATTTTTTTAATTAAAACATTGTATTTGAGGTGATAAAGTCCCAAAGTTTGGAATACACTCTCAAATCCGTGAGAAAGGTGTAAGCCCAAGAATGCCATACTAATTACATACAAACCTACCAACCAAAGCTCTTGGAAAGCCACACTCGTAAGCGTATAAAGGTCTTTGTATTTTGTTAGGTCGTTTGAATAAGTAACATCTACAACACTTGTACCAAATTTCATTTGATACCAGAAATTTTGAAGATGTACCACAATAAAAATCAGTACGACAGTACCCAAAATGCCCATATTACGAGAACTCCAAGCAGAGCTTTTGCCCATTGTGTCGTGTGCGTAAGAGATTGGACGAGCTTTTTTGTTGTATAAAGTCAGCATCAAAGTCATCACTACGTGAAGTAGGATAAAGCCAAAGTTAGCAATAGCAACCGTCTGAATAAGAGGATTAGTGCCCATAAAGTGAGCATATTTATTAAAAGATTCTCCGCCATCTGCTTTGAAAAGTTGTACATTCCCTATGAGATGTACGACAAGAAAGAGCATCATAAACAGCCCTGTGAGTGCAGTAATGAGCTTTCTGCCCAGCGTGCTTGTAAGAGTATTGACTAACCAGTTCATTTTATTTTAGTATTTATTGAATGTTTGTTGAATGTTATTGAATATCTTTTAAAATGTTTTAATTTTACCAAAATTATACTACAAATAGTTATAAAACAACTTTTTATCAAAATTAACTAAAAAAGTTTCTTATTTTGAATTATTCTAAATAATTTTTTGAGTTATGAGTTATGAGTTGTGAGTTATGAATTAATACAATAGTTTGATAATCAGTTTTTTAAACAATAGAATTGCTTATTACGGCATTTTACAAACACAAAGCAATAGCAAAAAGTTATTTTTTTGAATAAATAATTGGATAAATAAATGTATTTTTGTATTTATCTCACATCTCATACTTCACACCTCACACCTCAAAAAAATGTCTTTAAAATCAGCACTAACACATAATTTTGTAGAAGCAGGACTTGACGAGGTAGGGCGTGGTTGTTTGGCTGGTCCTGTGGTGGCGGCTGCCGTTATTCTTCCCAAAAACTACAAAAATGACCTTCTCAATGATTCTAAGCAACTTTCTAAGGAAGATAGAAATACGCTAGAAATTTCTATCAAAAATGATGCTTTGGCGTGGGCTATTGCGGAAGTTTCTCATACAGAAATAGACAGAATAAATATTTTGAGAGCTTCTTTTTTGGCTATGCACAAGGCTTTAGATGCTATTTTTGAGCAATTTAACAATAAAATCATTGATGTTGTGCCTGAAATTTTACTTGTTGATGGCAACCGTTTTACACCATATAATTTTCTGCCTTATAATTGTATTGTTAAAGGAGATGCAAAATTTGCGGCTATTGCAGCGGCATCAGTGCTTGCAAAAACATATAGAGATGCACTTATGGAAGATTTGGCGTTGCAATATCCGTTGTATGGCTGGGAGCAAAATATGGGTTATCCGACAATAGAACATAGAAAAGCGGTTTTATTACACGGATTTTCACCTGTGCATAGGCTAACTTTTAAGGTGCAGGTAGGAGAGGAGGAAGTTTAGGAAATACGAGGTATGAAATACGAAGTACGAAGTACGAATTTTTTTAATTTTCCCTATCAACACAATAAAAAACTAATTCTTTCGTTTGTGAATAAAATATTTATATTTAAAAATATATAATTCTCAATACTTCAAAATAAATGAAAAAAATATCTCTTCTAATATGCTTTCTGATGTTTTCTTGTGTTATTTTTGCACAAAAAATAGACCGTACCAAAGCTCCAAAAGCAGGAAAAGCAATTGTACCCAGTTTGCCAAAAACAGAAACTTTCGTATTAGAAAATGGCTTAAAAGTCTATGTCGTACAGAATACAAAAGTGCCTCGTGTGGCGTTCTCGTTGGTACTTGACCGTCCGCCTATCTTAGAAAAAGACAAAACTGGTGCTATTGATATGGCAGGACAAATGATGCTTTATGGCACAAAAAAACGTACAAAAGAGCAATTAGACAATGAAATTGATTTTATTGGGGCAACGCTAAGCACTTCTTCAACAGGGCTTTACGCTGAATGTCTTAAGAAAAATACTGATATTTTACTTGATTTGGCAAGTGATGTGGTGCTTAATCCTACATTCCCTGATGCAGAACTAGAAAAACTTAAAAAGCAAGCTATTTCTGGGCTAAAATCATCACAAGATGATGCTAATGCTATTTCTAGCAACATCACAAGTGTAATGAACTACGGAAAAGCGCACCCCTACGGAGAAATCACGACAGAAAAATCTATACAAAATATCACTGTAAACGACTGCAAAGCTTATTATAAAGGCTTCTTCAAACCAAATATTGGTTATATGGCTATTGTAGGAGATATTTCAGTAGCGGAAGCAAAAACTTTGATGACAAAGTATTTTAATAATTGGAAAAAAGAGCAAATTGCACCTATGGAAAACTACAAAATGCCTGCTGCACCCACTTCTACGCAGGTTGCGGTGGTAGAAAAAACTGGGGCAGTTCAAACGGTGCTTTCTGTAACGTATCCTGTTGATTTTAAGATTACTAGCCCAGATTATTTGAAAGGCGTTGTACTTAATCAAATTTTGGGTGGAAGTGGTGCAAGACTTTATTTAAATTTGAGAGAAGATAAAGGGTTTACGTATGGTGCATATTCTTCACTTACGCAAGACAAAGAAATTGGGAATTTTAATGCCAATGCAAGTGTGCGTACAGAGGTTACGGATAGTTCTGTGACAGAATTTTTGAAGGAGATGCGCCGTATTCGTGAAGAAAAAGTAACAGAAAAAGAGCTTATGCGTATCAAGGCAACACTTGCAGGCAATTTTGCACGTTCTATGGAAAGCCCCAACACTATTGCTAATTATGCTATCAATATTGCTCGTTATGGACTTCCAGAAGATTATTATAAAACGTATCTTACTCGTTTAGAAGCTATTACAATCAATGATATTCAGGAAATGGCAAAAAAATATATTTTGCCAGAAAATGCTAATATTATTGCTGTTGGTGATGTAAAAATACTTAAGACCAAACTTGCAAAATTTGGAAAAATCACGCAATATGATATGTATGGTAATGTTGATGCAGGCACAAATAATGATTTAAAGGCACTACTCAAAGATATGACTGCTGAAAAAGTGCTTGCAAAGTACATTACAGCCATTGGAGGAGAAAAAAAACTACGTGAAGTGAAGACTTTGCGCCGTACGCTCTCTTTTGAGGCGCAGCAAGGCACAATGGTTGATGTTGTATTTTTGAAAAAAGCACCTAATAAATCCTCAATGATACAAAGCATTGCAGGTATGGGAGAACTGAATAAAACTGTTTATGATGGTACAAAAGGCACAATGAGTGGCGCAGGAGGTAAGAAAAATCTAGAAGGAAAAGATTTAGAAAAAATGGCAAATGATGCAAAAATAATGTTTAAAGAATTAGATGTAAAAACTAATTTTAACAAAATAACACTTGGAGATGTAAAAATGATTGATGACAAACCAGCTTTTGAAGTTGTTTTTACTAGTATGGCAGGAGAAAATGAAAGCCACTTTTACGACACACAAACAGGGCTTTTAGTCAAAAGTATAACCAAAAATGGAGAAGGAACTTTTAGAGATTATGTAGAAACAAGTGGCATCAAAACGCCTTCAAAAGGCACTATTTCAGCAATGGGGCAAGTTTTTGAAGCAACCATAAAGATAGAAATTAACCCAGTTTTGGAAGATAGTTTGTTTAAAACGGAATAAATAGTGAGTAGTGAAATAGTGTTGAGTGAGTAGTGCAATACAAAGTACAATGTATTTCACTACTCAATCAACACTATTTCACTACTCACTATTTATTCCGTTTTAAACAAACTATCTTCCAAAACTGGGTTAATTTCTATCTTTATGGTTGCTTCAAAA
>JAYVHJ010000036.1:0-12815 GCA_043771315.1 Raineyaceae bacterium | reverse complement strand
CTGTTTCAGGAATACCATTTTCAGTAACATTTAGTGTTGATATTTTCCAACTTCTGTTGATATTATCAACTGTACGGGGAGCTTCTAGCACTTCCGCTTTTTTGCAAGAAGCCACTATAAATGCCATCATTAGGACAAAAAGAACTTTTTTCATTTTATTTTATGTTTTATTTTAGATTTTTCATTTTTTTAATATGAAGTGCAATACATCATATATCACACTTCATATATCATACATCAAAATTATTTATTTACAATAATTTTTTTGATTGTGTGTACTCCATTCAATTCAATTTCAAGCAAATACATACCAGTTGCAAGGTTTTGTGCATCAAGTTCTGTAATTGCTTCTCCTGTTGTTTTGGTAGAAAACATTGTTTGACCGTTTAGGTTTCTAACTGAAATAGTAGCAGTTTTGCCTATCATTTCTTCAAAACGAATGCTAAATTTACCGTTATTAGGATTTGGATAAGCTACTACACTTTCCGTTTTTGTATTATCAATAGCCGTAAGATAAGCATCACAAAGCCCAGTAGCCTCAAACCAACGAGAGCCAAATTCTGCCAAATAATCACGAGCAATTGCGCCGTCGTGAATAACAAGTGTATTTTCGTCATTGCTTGTATCTGCGCCATTGCTCCAATTATGAGAACCAGTAATAACAAGTGGGTCAGAATCATTACGTTTTGCATCTACAACAGCATATTTATGGTGAAGTTGTCTATCTCCACTAAGATATGTCTGTACATTTACACCTCTTCCACGCAAAGAAGGTACAAGCCCAGTAGCAGCAGATACGTTTTCATCATCAACTAATCCTTTTACATCAATAGCAGAGCCAGTTCTGATACCTGTATTTTGTAGAGAATCAATAGCATTTCCTAAATTAGTATCAGTAACCAAAAGCAAAGCAAAACGTAAATCATTATTAGTGGTATAAAGATTTTTACGAATATTAGTACTTACAGCATCAGTAGGAGAGAAATGTATGTCAATATTTTTCTGATTGATAACAAAGGTTGCAGGAGTATTTTTGGTTTTGTTTGCACCGAATTTAGAAGCTGATTGTGGCAAATTGCTTGCATCTGGTCCTATTCCCCACATTTCGTTGAACTCTTGTGCGTAGGCACGAGCAAGCGACTGGTCTTGTATAAACAAAAAATTGTTTGGGTCTGTTGCGCCATTTACTACAGAAGGCGTGCCACCTGTTTTGTTCAAATTATTATCAGTGTGATTACCAGAGCCAGTAAGTACCCAAGAATTAAGCCTTGTTCCAGCATCAACAACAATAAATTTATTGTGCATAATACCACTACGAGAAGTTGCACCTGTTCTATCAGCCATTTTCTTTACATTAGCAGTTGTAAGGAGTGCGCCAAGTGCCGTATTTGCATTAGAAGAATCATAAATATAACGAACTTGTACACCTCTTGCACCTGCGGCATTAAGTGCAGCAATAATTTTAGGAGAACCTGCGCTATTGCTATTGTAGATAGCAATTTCTATGGTGAATAAAGCTTTATCAATATAAGAGGCTATTACACCGTCCATATCAGTAGAAAGATTAGTAGGGCTTACTATGCTTGTACCATTACACGTTCCCGTTGGAGTGGACATATTAAAGAAAACTTTTATCTCTCCCGTTGATTCTGACGCAGTAACAAATACATCTCTAATAATAATAGTTTTGCCTGTTGCTGTTTGAGATTTTATTTCAACTGTGTATAATGTTGCTGGCAAAAGCCCAGTAACTGCAACGTTACCAGCTTTTGTAAAATTATTTTGTACAATGGTACTTGTATAAACCGTATTTGGAATATCCACAGGTGCAAGACCAATTCTGATAGTATTTTTTGCATCAATATTTGTATTCCAAGCAAGATCCAAAGAAGTGCTTGTAACGGCAGTCTGCTTGAAATTAGACAAAGAAAAACCAACCTCAAAATCACCTATTCCATTAGGTACTACTTGGTAACCCTCACCTAGTACACTACCACTTTTAAACTGTCCTAAAGAACCATTAAAAGAAAAAGTCCCTGTCGGAATATCTTGTCCATTCATACTACTTCCTGGGTTTACACGAAAAGATGGCAAACTGGGATTGGCAGGTGAACCACCTATTGTAAAAGGAAGCGGTGTTGTTGAATCATTAAAATAATAACTTCTTCCTGCCGTACCACTACTAAATACTGTATTAGTGTTATTCACAAAAACTACATCTTCTACACGTACCCACATACTTTCATATCTCTCTGCAGTAGGAAGACTAAGTTGTGCTGTAGTAAGTACAATAGGTGCAGGAATTGGATTTCCACTAGATATAAGTGTAATAACCAAAGGATTAGCAGTTGTTCCTCCTATTTGGAACAAAGAATTAAACTCAGGTATAATCTCACCTGTAACTTCCACAGAATCTCCTTTAGTAAGCACTTGTAAACTAGGTAATCCGCTTGCGAATATATTTATTCCACAGTTCTCGCAATTTCCTTGTTGTATAGAGCGCTGGCGGTTACGGTTGTCTGCAGTAGGTGTAACAGTAACCATACCACGCACTTTTACTTTTGTTCCTACCGTTTTTCTGTATAAACGAACGGTATCAATTCTAGTTAGTTCTTGCGCACTCAAATATGTATTAGTTACTAAAAGTAAGCTAAAACATACTAAAAACATTTTTAGATAATTTTTTTTCATTGTTGTTTTGAAATGAATGTTTGTTATATTATTAGTCCCTAAATATTGGGACATATTTTAGTACAAAAGTAGCCAAATTCTATGAACTTGGCTACTAATTGTCTTACTTTTTTTAGTTGATGCTAATTTTTTTCGTAAATGTACGTTCAGCATTGCTAAATTTCACAAAATAGAAACCTTTTTGTAAGTTTTCCACTGGAATAATTTCATCAGATTTTTTTGTCAAAATTACTTTTCCAGAAATATCTACTATTTCAACTACATAATTTTTGCTTGTTGTTGGTAGTTTTATTTGGAAAGAAGTTTGTGCAGGATTTGGATAAATAACCACTTCTTTAGCAAAACTATTGTCTAATGCTGTTGTAGGGCTACTTTCTGTTCCTTTTACGCTAGTTGTTTTTGATAATGCGCCTACACTTGAGCTTGTAATAACAACATCTTTCAAACCACTCACGCCAGAAGTTGGTGCAAAACGTACAAATACATCTTTACCATTGATAGGTGCTACTTCTACAGCCGTAAAAGAAACAGATGTACTAAATGTTAAACCATCTTTTGAAACTTGGAAGTTAGTAGGTGCTGTTACCACCAAATCAGCAGTTAGGTTTGTGCCTTGTACTGCAAAAGTTTTTACAGTTGATACCGCACCTGTGTTTACAATTCCAAAATCAGCTACACTAAGTCCTGCTATAATGATACTACTTGAGTTGATGATTGTCCCAGAAACTGCTACACTTGGCGTAGCCGTTACACCCGTACTTGCGTGTGTAATATTGCCAGACAATGCGCCCAATGTTGCCGTAGAAGTTGGTTTTACAAAGATAGTTTGTGATGTTGCCATTTGCACTACTGTAAATGTAAGTGTTGCACCGAAAGTACCAGTTGCAGAAGTTGCAATTTGGAAAGCTGCAGGAGAAGTAACTGTTACAGGATTTGTAAGGTTAGCACCTGAAAGTGAATAACTTAATGCTGCAGGTGTTGCACCAACAATCACACTACCAAATGAAAGTGTAGTAGGTGTTGCTGTAAGTGAAGGAGGCAACACTACAACTGGACCAGCAGGCGTTACAGATGCCCACGTAGCACCCACACGAATTTCGTCTATTTCTATATTACCTGTTCCTATTGTTGCAGTTCCACCTTGACGGATAGCTATACTACCAACATTAGCGGGAGCAGGAGTTGTTCCAGAATTATTTGTTAGTGTTGTCGTAGGTTCTGTTGTTAGTCCTGTTGCAGGATTTATCCAAATACTTGCTGCATTTGTTGAAACAACATATTTAACTACTATAAAGTAAGTTGTACCTACTGCATAATCAACTGATGAATAAGTAGGTACTGCTATTGCAGGACTTGGGCTACTTGTATTCAAAATACCTAAGTTAAATGTATTTGCAGTGCTTCCTTGACGTATGTATAATCTACCAACAAAACCAATACCTAAGACACTTCCTGCACCATTGGCTAAGTGCATAAAATAATCTCCATTTGTAGTATTAAGGTTAAATGCTGTTGTATTTGGTACATTTACCAACGTAGAATAATAAGCATCTGCTGCAATTGGCGCAGTTAGTGCTTTATTGATGTCTTCTGTGTTTCCCGCTACAATAGAAGTTTTATTTCCTGTTGGTGTTGAAAGACCAGAATAAAGCAAACTTCCTGTACTTATTGATGTTTGTTGTGTGAAAGTTGGAGCAGTTCCTGTACCTCCATGAGCTACCCAACCATTTGTAGTAGAAACAAAGCCAGATGTTTGATTAAACGGCTCATAATCAGTTCCACCAACAACTGGTGCAGTTGTATTAGCAGAAAGATTAACTACATAACTTGTATTGGCATTATTAGTAATTGTAACTGTTCCTAATGCACCCGTTACAACTGTAGCACTATTAAATCTCACTACGAAAGTAGTAGTTGCACCATTTGCTACTGGAGAAGTTGGTTGCGTAAGAATACTATAACCAGTTCCTGTAATAGCTATTGGCGTAGTAATTGTAAGTGGTGCAGTACCAGCGTTAGTAATTGTAAAAGTAACATCTAAATTACTTCCAGTAACAATACTTCCCATAGCAAAAGCAGGAGAATTATTGGTTGCTATGGCTGTTGCACCTTGTGTGATAGCAATACTTGGTGCTAGTGGCGCAGTTGCATTAGCAGAAAGATTAACTACATAACTTGTATTGGCATTATTAGTAATTGTAACCGTTCCTAATGCGCCCGTTACAACTGTAGCATTATTAAATCTTACTACAAAAGTTGTAGTGTTATTTGGTGCAACATTTGGTACACTTGTAGCTGGTTGTGTCAAAATTGAATAACCAGTTCCTGTAACAGCTATTGGCGTAGTAATTGTAAGTGGTGCAGTACCAGCGTTAGTAATTGTAAAAGTAACATCTAAATTACTTCCAGCAACAATACTTCCCATAGCAAAAGCAGGAGAGTTAGCAGTTGGTATTGCAGTTGCGCCTTGCGTGATAGCAATACTTGGCGTAGTTGCAGCAGTTGCAGTGGCAGAAAGATTAACTACATAACTTGTATTAGCATTATTAGTAATTGTTACTGTTCCTAGTGCATTTGTAACGGCAGTAGTACTATTAAATCTCACCACAAAAGTAGTAGTATTTCCTGCACCGTTTGCTACTGGTGAAGTTGGTTGAGTAAGGATACTATAACCAGTTCCTGTAATAGTTATTGGTGTTGTAAGGGTAAGAGAAGCAGTACCAGCGTTAGTGATTGTAAAAGTAACATCTAAATTGGTACTTAGTGCTACACTTCCCATAGCAAAAGCAGGAGAGTTGGCTGTTGGTATTGATGTTGCAGCTTGTGTGATAGCAATACTTGGCGTTGGTGGTGTAGTTGCGGTAGCAGAAAGATTTACTACATAACTTGTATTAGCATTATTAGTAATTGTTACTGTTCCGAGTGCGCCAGCAACAGCAGTAGCACTATTAAATCTTACTACAAAAGTTGTAGTATTATTTGGAGCAACATTTGGTACTGGAGATATTGGTTGTGTAAGAATACTAAACCCTGTTCCTGTAATTGTTATTGGCGTTGTAAGTGTAAGTGATGCACTACCAGCGTTAGTAATTGTAAAAGTAACATCTAAATTGGTACTTGTAACTACACTTCCCATAGCAAAAGCAGGAGAGTTGGCTGTTGGTATTGCTGTTGCAGCTTGTGTGATAGCAATAGTTGGTGCTGATGCTACGCTTGCAGGTGTTACAGAAGCCCAATCTGTACCTCCACGAATTTCGTCTATTTCAACATTTCCTGTATTACCTATGTTGGGAGCAACCGTTATTGCACCTTGTCTTATAGCTATACCAGCCAAATTAGCAATAGCTGTATTTGTACCAGTAGCATTTGTTGCTGTTGTTATAGGCTCAACTCCACCTAAACTTGCACTTGCTGGATTTATCCAAAGACTTGCAGTACCACCAATAGTAAGTGTCCTATCATACTTTACAACAATTAAAAGTGTAGTATTGATAGCATAATCAATACTACCAAAACTTGGGGTAATAGTGCCTCCTGATGTATTTAAAACACCTATATTAATGGTATTTGCAATACTACCTTGCCTAATATATAACCTAGCCCCAAAAGTGGTTACTCCAGGAGTTGTTCCTCCAACTGTGCCAGTAAAAGACATAAAATAGTCACCTGTTGCTGTATTAGCACACATACCTGTTGTATTTTGAGCTTTTACAAGTACAGAGTAATATCCACTTGTAGTAGATGGTGTTGTGAGTGGTTTATTGATATCTTCAGTATTTCCACCAACAATGGCTGTTCTATTTCCAGAAGATGTAGCAAGTCCAGTATAAGAAAGGCTATTACCCACATCACTAGGAGTAGTAAGTGCTATTATTTGTCCAGCAGTTCCGCTATGGGTAAGCCAACCATTAGTGGCTGCTATACCAGCTGCTTGTGCAAAAGGCTCTAATTGCGCTTTTACGCTTTGTGTGAGAAATGCAAAAAATACGAGCAAAAGCGTCGCAAATCTTGCAATTTTGTAGTTATTAGTCATAAAATTGTTAAAAATTATAGTTTAAAATACTATTAAGAATATCCTTAAAAAATCTAACTTTGAAAACTTTGACAAAAGTAAGTATTTTCTTTTGAATATGCTAACAACTACAATATTATAAAATTGTTAAGAATAATAAATAGATAAAAATCAATTATCTAAGCAGATTGCTACAATTAGTTTATATTATGATAAAAAATATATATTATGTTATGGTTTGAGCATCAAAATTTTGTATTAATTCACAATTCACAATTAAAAATTCAGAATTATTTATCCTACCATAACATTATCTTTTGGGTATTCATAAGCGTTGCTAAGTACACGTGTGCTTAGGGCAAGCGCAAGCGTAACCGTTCCTACTCGCCCCAAATACATAGAGGTAATAAGCAAATATTTGCTTGCTGTAGAGAGTTGTGGCGTTATTCCTGTACTAAGTCCAACAGTTGCAAAGGCAGAAGTTTGTTCAAAAGCCAACTGAATAACAAGCATATTAGGTTCTAGAATAGTGAGAACAAAAGTAGCTAAAAGGTTGTAAAAAACCGCAATAGCAAAAACCGCACTAGCTTTGGAAACGGTCGTGTCATCAATGGAACGCTTACCAACAGTAACGTGTTTTTTGCCTCTGATATTAGCAATAGTTGATGCAATCAAAATATAGGTAGTTGTAGTTTTCACGCCACCACCTGTAGAAAGCGGACTTGCACCCACAAACATCAGAAAAATCATTAAAAGCAAAGTTGGATTAGCTAATTTGCTCATATCTACGGTATTAAAACCTGCAGTACGAGTAGTGACGGACTGAAAAAACGAGGTAATTAGTTTTTCCATAAGATTAAGTTGTTTGATAGTATTTTCTTTTTCTAATAAGAAAAAACCTATCATACCCACCGTAATCAGCACTATTGTAGAAAAAATAACAATTTTTGAGGCGGTTTGCCAATCTTTCCAAGGTGTGTGTAGGCGTTCTCGCAGGCGTGAGATAGAAAACTCTTGCATTGTGTTGAAACCAATCCCACCAAAAATAATCAAAAAAGCAATGACAATATGTAACATGTAAGCATCTTTCACGCCATTTTCGTAGAGATTATTAGAAAAAAGAGCAAACCCTGCATTACAAAACGCTGATATAGAATGAAATATAGAATAAAAAACTTTTTGTCCAAATCCCGTAAATTTCACGCTATCTCCCCACGAAAGAAAAATAAGTATTGCACCAATAATTTCTATCACCAAAGTAAGCAAAATAACGCCACGCAAAAGCCCTCTTGCATCACTCAAAGAAGTGCCACTAAGCATATCTTGAAGCATACTTTGGTGTTTTATACCTACATTTTGGTTGAGCAAAACACTAAAAAACGTGGCAAAAGTAACAATCCCAATACCGCCAAATTGTGCCAAAAACATAATAATCAGATGTCCTTTGAAGGTAAAATATGTGGCAGGATCAACGGTAGAAAGTCCAGTAACACAGGCAGCACTCGCAGATACAAAAAGGGCATCTACAAATGGCATACTACCTTTCATAGTCGTACTTGCAGGAAGCATCAGCCCAAAAGCACCACCCAAAATAAGTATCACAAAACTTACTAAAAATGTGGTTGTAGGCTTCAAACTAATAATATTGAAGATAAATGTCGCCTTAGAAACCTCAAAAAGCACCAAAAACATTATTACTACAGTTACAAATACTTCATAAAAAGACCTACTTTGATAACCAAAGTAAGAACCTAGACTATGCAAACTGTGAAAATCAAACATAAACGACAAAATGCCACTCAAAATAATCCCAGAGGCAATACAGAACTCTATAAAAGTGCGTTTTATAAACGCTTTTTGCTCAGAAGTATAAAACACACGAGTAGCATAATTCAGGACAAAAATAAATAAAAGCAACTCCAAAAGCCCAAACATTAGGTTTACTTGGTCTTTTTTGAGCGGGAAACCATAAATATAAATAATTATCCCTAAGCAAAGCACAGAACAAAGCAAGCTAATCACACGTAAGGCACGATAGGCATCTTTTTTGGTATTATAGATAAAGTCTGTAAAATTATCTTGTAATGTTTTTTTTTGTTTCATTTGAATAGTGAAAGCACTTTTTTTGAAATAGAAACGTAAATTTAAGGAGTTTTAAGAGATTTTTTGTATTATTACAGAAATTATATTTAAACAATCTTCAAATGAAAAATATCACAATCTTCTTTTATGTATTACTTATGTTTGGTTTAATGTCAAGCACAACACAACGTACAACGCCAAATGCAACACCTCCTAGTAGCCTTGACTCTAACACAGAGTTTTTAGGATTTTTGGAAAATGGACAATATTGCTATTTTAGAAGTACCATTATCAATCAAGGAAGTTACTATATTGATAAAAGATGTAAAGAATTTATTGTTAGAAATGCTAATGGTAGCATTATTCGTACTGATACACTTTGGACAGAAGATAGAACAATGGCATCTAATGAAAAAGATAATAGTATTATTTCAAGAAAATACAAATCAACTTTTAATGTTTTTAAGTATCTTTCTGACAACAAAGTAAGCACGCAAGAAAATCATTGGACTTACATCAATCTCTACAATAAAGCCAATAAAAACTATGAAATGCTACAATTAAATCTCTGGAAAGGTGATTTGTATCTGTGTGCTGATAAAACTTCTCAAAAAAACGGTAATATTATCAAAGATTCTGTGTTGATTTATGGCAAAAAAGAGAACACAAAAAATATTGTGGCACATTTAGATGATTTTCTGTTGGAATATGAAAAGGTTTTTACTCCATCACAAGAAAAACCAAAAACTAAAATAGATATAATGAATACTTATTTGTCTAACGCAGGACCCCAAATAAATGCTATTTATTATTACAAAAAGACATTTTTAGTTCAATTAGAATGGAAAAGAGGTGATGATAATGGTGAGAATTTTGATACTTATTTCACTATTTCAGAAAATATTTTGGAAAATGCCCTAGGCAAACTTTTCAAAAAATAACTATAAAATAAAGAAAAAAAACTCCCCAAAAGTTGAAAAATTTTCGGGGAGTTGGAAGTTAGCATTTAAAATTTTGGAATAATGATGGTTTGCAAATATGGTACTTCAAACACACTATCACCTATTTTAAAAACAAAGGTGAGTTCTTTGTAAGCTGTATAAAATTTAAAAATAAGTTTGCCACTTACTTCTTGCCCATATCCAAGTGTGGTTTTGCGCAGTGGAACATTGTGCAGATTATTGATAAAATTTTCTGTTTGTTGTGCTAAATTTTGCCTTCTTATCTCGTTATTGAGAGCATTTAACTGACTTGCTTGCATATTGATAGCCACTGCGGTTTGCAGATTATTGCTATTTTGTTGGCGTTGTTCTGCACTAGCATTCCTATCTGCTAGACTTTTGACTACGTGTGCGCTCAAAGAAGCTGATGATGTTACTTGTGAAATTCCATCTCTTGTTCTTTGGTTTTTTGCTTCTGCCTCTTGCACACTTTGGCGGATTTCTGCGTTCAAAATAGCAGTTTCTGGGTTCATTGCGTGTACTTTTGCTCGTACTCCTTTTTGGGGTGAAGAATTATTGATAAAAGTAGCATCAACAGCATAAGATGTTTTATCTATCATTTTTTCAGTCAAGTAGTAAAATGCCTCTGGACTGATAAGAATATCTTTTGTAGAAAGATTAGTAATGCTACAATCCATAGAAAAATCACCCACAGAATAATTATTTTGCCTGTCGTAGGAAAGAATAATTTTCAGGCTATCATTTTGCATGGTAACAATTTCTTTTCCTTGCCAATAACGGATTTTATCCGTTTCTTTGGGCGTAATGCGCAAAATAGGTCTAGGACTAGCACAACTTGCCAATAAAATAGCAGAAAATAACATCAAAAATAAATTTGAAAAGAATTTTTTAGAAGAGAAATTTTGCATAAAAACAGTAAAGAAGGTTTTTAAGTTGGATATATATTAAAAAACTATCAAACAACAAAAAATATGCCATTTTTTGCATAGTTAGACTATTTTTGGTTGTTTTTCTGATTATTTTATACATTTTTTCTTCATTTTCTCCAAAAAAATCTAAGAAAAACCGTATATTGGCGCATCAAAATTAAAATCAATCTTAAATTATTTTACACTTAATAAAATCCACTAAAATTTTAATGAAAAATCTATTAAAAATTTCTTTGTTTGCTTGTTTTTTGCTTATTTCTGATAATATTTTTGCCCAAAAAATAGCTCCAAATGCTGCAAAAGATATTTTCACAGACGACAGCAAGCCTTTTTCCTGCGCTCGTCATCACACACACATACGCCACGCACAGGCAAACGCCAATGAGCGTACAATTTCACAGGCTTTTTATAATTTGATGTTGCATTATGATGTACAACAATATCACCTAAACCTTAATTTGGAACGTAATAGTGCTTTTATTTCTGGAAATGTGAAGTTTACAGCAAAAGTTCAAAACGCTAATTTTAATACTTTTGCCTTTGAATTGCACCCAAATTTTACAGTGAGTTCCATTGTAATTGGTGCTGATACTTATACAAATATCACCAATAACGGAGAAGAGAGAAGTATTTCTCTCAATGCGCCAATTGCTAATAATGCTATTTTTGAGGCGGTAGTCAATTATTCTGGTAATGCGCCTGTTGATGACAATAACCAAGATAGAGGTTTTTGGTTGCGTACTTCTGCCACTTGGGGTAATGAAGTGGCTTATACTATGTCAGAGCCTTATGGAAACTCTGACTGGATGCCTGTAAAGCAGATTTTGGAAGACAAAGCAGAAACTTTAAAAATGTACATTACCACAGATGCTACTAACAAAGTTGCTACACAAGGAAAACTAATGAATACAGTTACTTTGCCTTCAGGAAAGGTACGTTATGAGTATGAAAGTAATTATGCTATTGCTTATTATTTGATTTCGTTTGCAGTTTCTAATTATGATGTTTATACAGTAAATGCCATAATGCCCGTTACAGGGCAAGTAGTGCCTATTGACAATTTTGTTTATCCAGGTGCAAGAGTGCAATTTACACCCAATATGGACGCTTTAAAGCCTGTTTTGGAAAATTATTCTGCAAAATTTGGTTTATATCCTTTCCGCAATGAAAAATATGGACAAGCGCAAGTGCCTTACTCGTATGGTGCGTTAGAAAATCAAACAATTTCTTCTCTTCCACGCCTAGATGACGACCAAACTTCTGCCCACGAGCTTACACATCAATGGTTTGGAGATAATGTCAGCCTAAAAAGTTTTAGTCATATTTGGTTGAATGAAGGTTTTGCTACGTATGGAGAGTATGTTTATAGAGAGCAAAAATTTGGTATTGCATCTGCAAAAACGCTACTTGCAAGCTGGAAAACAAGTATTATGAGTGTGCCAACTGGTAGCGTTTATGTACTAGATTCTCTTAGTTCTAATGATATTTTTAATACTCGTCTTTCGTATAGAAAAGGTGGTTATTTGGTGCATATGTTACGTTATTTGGTAAATAATGATGCACAATTTTATCAGGCACTTGCCAATTATAGCACCACTTATGCAGGTAAATTTGTGGTTACTAATGATTTGAAAAATAGTTTGGAAACAAGTACTGGCTTACAACTTACTAATTTTATGGCGCAATGGTTTAGAGGGCAAGGTTTTCCTACTTATAATATTGAATGGTATTATTTAAATGGAGAATTGGTAGTAAAATCTACACAAACTACGTCTGCACCTACTATTACGCCATTTTTTAATATGCCTTTTGAATTAGGTTATAATGGTGTTGTTTACCGTTTTGACCAAACACAACCTATCCAAACTTTTAGAATACCAGTAGCTACGACTGTTACAGCAATTACGTTTGACCCAAATCAAGGGATTTTAGCGAATGGTATTTTATCAAGAATAAACGCACCAGGAACAACACCTCCAGTTGTAGTTCCGCCAGTTGTGGTTGTGCCACCCATTGTGTCAGACCCAACAACAGCATTAGATACAGAAATAAGTGAGATAAAAATTTATCCAAATCCAACAAGTAATGGGCAAATTACTATTGAAAACAGCAAAAATTTAACTTTGTCTTTTTCTGTTG
>JAYVHJ010000035.1:0-6941 GCA_043771315.1 Raineyaceae bacterium | reverse complement strand
TTCTATGTTTTCTATGTGCCTATGTGGTGAAAAATTAAATAATGTCAAAAAAATTATGCTCAAACTTCAGAATTATATCAACGGAAAACTTGTTGCTCCTCAAAATAAAGAATATCTTAATAATTACAATCCTGCAACTGGTGCTGTATTTTCTCTTATTCCAAAATCAAACAAAAAAGACCTTGAAAAAGCTGTAGAAGCCGCAGAAGATGCTTTTTTGTCGTGGAAAAATACACCACAAGAAGAACGTAGCAATATTTTGTTACATATTGCGGATTTAATAGAAAAAGATTTGCATAGTTTGGCAAGTGCAGAAAGTTTTGACAACGGAAAAACCGTTTCTTTGGCTACTGCAATGGATATTCCTCGTGCTGCACAAAATTTTAGGTTTTATGCGACTGCTGCCCTACATAACCATACAAATACATATCAAACAAGTGAAAACGTACTAAACTATACACTTAGAGAGCCTTTAGGCGTAGTTGGCTGTATCTCTCCTTGGAATTTGCCTTTGTATCTTTTTACTTGGAAAATTGCTCCTGCACTTGCCTCTGGTAATTGTGTGATAGCAAAACCGTCAGAAATAACCCCTTATACGGCTTTTTTGCTTTCAAAAATCTGTATAAAAGCAGGGCTTCCTGCTGGCGTTCTGAATATTATTCACGGTTTGGGAAGTGAAATAGGGGCAGAAATAGTGGCACACCCACAAATAAAGGCTATTTCTTTCACAGGTGGCACACTTACAGGCGCAAATATTGCACGTATAGCTGCACCAATGTTCAAAAAATTATCTTTGGAACTTGGTGGCAAAAATCCTACTATTATTTTTGCTGATGCAGATTACCAAAAAGCTGTTGCTGGTGCAGTAAGGGCAGCTTTTACTAATCAAGGGCAAATTTGTCTTTGTGGTTCTAGGATTTTTATAGAAAAATCTATTTATGAAAAATTCAAAAAAGATTTTGTTGAAGAAGTAAAAAAGCTCATTCCCGCAAATCCTACTGATAAAAACACCAATTTTGGTGCGGTAGTTTCAAAGGAACATTTAGAGAAAATCATTTCTTATGTTGAAATTGCTAAAAGTGAAGGTGGCAAAATCTTGTGTGGAGGCGCACAAACACACCCAAAAGGCTTTGAAAATGGTTATTTTTTCCAACCAACTGTTATAGAAGGTTTAGCGTATGATTGTAGAACCAATCAAGAAGAAATTTTTGGTGCAATTGCCACTATTCAGCCATTTGAAACAGAGGAAGAAGTTTTAAAATATGCAAATAGTGTGCGTTATGGGCTTTCTGCAAGCCTTTGGACAGAAAATAATTCTCGTGTACAACGTATGAGCAAAGGGCTTGCAAGTGGCATTGTTTGGGTGAATTGTTGGCTTATTCGGGATTTGCGTACTCCTTTTGGGGGCGTAAAAGACTCTGGAATGGGGCGTGAGGGCGGTTTTGAGGCACTTAATTTTTTTACAGAAGAAAAAAACGTTTGTATTCAAAATAGTGAGTAGTGTTGAGTGAGTAGTGTTGAGTGAGTAGTAAAATACATAGTACGTTGTATTTCACTACTCACTCCACACTAAGGCACTACACACTAAGAAACACGTACTCCCAGTACGAGCATATCATCACGTTGCTCTGTTTTCTCCATATACTTAACAATCAACGCACTAATAAGTTCTTTTTGTTTGGCTGTTTCCATTGGTGAGATTTTTTCAAAGAACTGTTTTAGACGTTCTTCAGAAAATTTCTTGCGGTTCACATCATTTTGGTCAGCATAACCATCAGTAGAAAGATATATCATTGAGCCTTTTTTAAGGTCTAGGATATGATTTTCAAAGTATATATTTGCATTCTGAATGCCACCAATAGAACGTCTTTGCCCTTTGATTTCCTCTATTGTGCCATTTACTTCTTTTTGATAAAAAAGTTGCCTTTTTGCGCCTGCAAAGGTAATTTTTCTAAAACTTTGCTCATTATTTTCTGTACCATTTTGGTCGTCATCAATAGTAAAAATAGCAATATCCATACCATCACGGTTTCCTGTTTCATCTTGTAAAAGTGCGTGTTTGACCTCCTCGTGCATTTTTTCTAAGATTTGGGCAGGGTCAGTAATTTTATAGGCGTGAACAATACGGTCTAAGATACTATAGGCAATCATTGTCATCATTGCACCAGAAACCCCGTGACCAGTACAGTCAATAACAGCTATAATATTTTTGCCATTTTCTTTGTCTATCCAATACAAATCCCCAGAAACAATATCTTTTGGCTGATAATAGATAAAATAGTCATTTAAAATAGTATTGATGCGTTTTTCATAAGGTAAAATAGTATTTTGAATGATTTGTGCCGCCCTAATACTTGATTTGATTTGTTCATTTTTGCCTTGCAAAATACCATTTTGTTGGTCTATTGCATCTCTTTGTGTCAAAATCTCTTCTTTCTGTTGTTCTAAGGCAGTATTTTTTAGCATAATATCTTTTGACTGCACCTCTAATAGCTGGTTTACTTTTTGTTTTTCCTTGTTATTTCTAAAAAGCACTACCACAAGCACCCCAACAAGCCCTAAAATAGCTAAAACAGCAAAAATATAAATATTTTTGCGTTGCCCTTGTGCATCTTTAAGGTCATTATCTTTGCGTAAAAGTTCATTTTCTTTTTCTTTCTTTTCTGTGTCATAAGCAGTACGCATTTTTGCTAATTGTTTGCCTTGCGTATCACTAAAAAGGCTATCTTTTAGATTTTTAAATTTTTTATGATAAATGTAAGCTTCCTTATAGTTGCCTTGCGACCTATAATATTCAGAAAAAGCACTATAATTTTGCGCTAAATCATTTTTTGCGCCCACTGCCTGTAATATATTTAGTCCTTTTTGGAGATTTTCTAGTGCTTTGGGGAAATCTTTCATACTTGTATAACACGCCCCACGACTAGAATAAATCAGCCCTAAAAGTATTTGGTCATTTATTTTTTGTGCAATAGGAAGTGCTTTTTCATAGTTTTCTAGTGCTTTTTCGTAGTTTCCACTTTGCAAATAAACATCTCCCAAATTAAAATCTGAAAACATCAAACCTCTAGTATCTTCTAATTTCTCAAAAACTTTTCTAGCTTCACTATATGCAACAATTGACTTATCTATTTTCTTTTGTCTTTTATAACAGTTTCCAAGATTATTGTAATTATTGGCTATTTCAATATTCAAATTAATAGATTTGGCTATTGCAAGGCTTTTTTCATAATATTTAATGGCTTCCTCTATATTTTCTTGGTTAAGAAAAATATTTCCTATATTGAGTAAAGACTTAGCAATTCCTTGTTTGTCGTTGATTTCTTCACGCAATTTGAGTGCTTTAAGCATATATTTCATTGCCTTTTCATAATTGCCTTGTTCCGAAAAAATGAGTGCCATATTATTTTCGCAACTAGATGCACCATCAGCATTCTTTAATTCTTCATAAATTTTCAGCCCTTTTTCATAAAATTCTATAGCAAGCGGGTACTCGCCTTGCACATATTGCGAGTTTCCGAGTGTTTTTTGGCTAAGAGCTTGCCCACGCCTAAAATTTATTTTTTCTGCAAGTTTGAGTGCATCATTGGCAAGGAAATATGTTTTTTTAGGGTTTGTACCCATATTTATTGACGCTAATTTATTCATTTCCAATACTTTAATGGTATCATCAGGCATTGAATTGATGGCTTGCTCCAAACTATCTGATTTTGATTTTTGGGCATTGATATTGCCAGAAAGAAAAAACAAAGTCAGCAAAGAAGTTAAAAAGTGTTGTATTTTCATATAATTGTAGTTAAAATTATAGTTAAAATTTACATTGAGGTTGTTGGAAATTGTCCTTTATTTTTCAAATTTATAAGAAAATCAACCAAATCCTACAAAAAATACATATTTTTTAGTATTTTTGTATTCTATGGCATATATGATAAAAACAAATAAACTATAAATGAAAAATTACTTTGTTACGGCTATTGGTACAGATTGCGGAAAAACGCTTGTAAGTGCTATTTTGGTAGAGTTTTTGGGTGCAGACTACTTTAAACCAGTACAAGCAGGTTTCCCCACAGATACAGAAACAGTGAAAAGTTTGGTTACGAACACTCAAGGCACTTTTCCAATGACTTTTCACAAGGAAAGTTATCTACTTCAAATGCCTGCATCTCCACATAAAGCGGCTCGTGCAGAAGGCATTGAGATAAAATTAGAAAATATTATTTTGCCAAAAACCGCTGCAAGAGCAGCTCATAATCTTATTATTGAAGGTGCTGGCGGTATTTTAGTACCTTTGAATGATAATGATTTTGTGATAGATATAGCCAAACAATTTAGCGTAGAGACTGACTGTAAAGTTATTTTGGTGGCTAATTTATATTTGGGAAGTATCAACCATACTTTACTCACTATCAATGAATTAAAGCGCAGAGATATTGGTGTTTTAGGAATTATTTTTAACGGAGAAGAAAACAAAGAAAGTGAAGATATTATCCTTAAACATTCTGGTTATAAATGTCTTTTACGTATCCAAAAAGAGGAAAACATCAGCAAAGAAACCGTTAAAAAATACGCTCAAATGCTAAATAAAGCTGATTTTTTATAAAATCTCTAGTGGTTTTTCTTATAGCGTGTCTTGTAAGATTTCTTCTAATTTTTGTTTAGAAAAATCTACTAATTGCGGAAAAAAAGTGGTAAAATCTTCTTCAAAAAGCACATAATCTTTTTCCAAATCTTGTGGTGCAGTAAGCATATTAGAAGGAAATTTGGTACGTTTGCTCATTCCCTCAAATGCTTTGGTCATACCTTTGATAGAAGCATAATTGTAAAGCCAATCTTGTTTCTCCATATAAAAAACAACTTCTCTAATACGCTGTGGCAATATTTCCCAATAAGTACGCACAAAAGCATAAAATTCTTTTGCGTAATTTATGAGTGGTTGCTCGTGGTAAGTATCCCAATTTTTAGCTAAAAAATGGTCATAAAAAATATCCACCACAACAGGCGCAAAACGCCCCTGCGTGCTTTGTAGGCGTGATATGCTTGTATCTACACAAGTATGTGCATCTGTGAAAGCATCAATGGCACGGTGCAACAAAATTCCCTGTTGGATTTGTGTAGAAAACGTCTTAGACTGTTTTCCACGCACTCCATCAGCTATAAAATTACCAATTTTAATCTCGGAAATATCACCAGAAAGATACAAATGTGCTAAAAAATTCATTTGCAAAAATACATATAATTTTAGATAACCAAAAATTTATTATTATGTTGTGTAGGAATAGCAACAGAATAAAAACGGCGAAATTCGCAACTTTTGCACGAAGCAAAAGCAAGTAAAGTAATGCATAAACATATCCTCAAGCTCATCAGCAAGGTTATGCGGTTTTGGTTTGTTTCCATTGTATTGAGAATTAAATTAAAAACAGCGTGAATTATAGCATACAGAGTTTAAATATAATCAAATAGTTATAAAACTACCTGAAAATTATTTTTTTAGACAAAAAAACTAAATTAAATCAAAAAAAATATAATTTTCAAGGAGTTTTTTTTATATTTACGCTTTCAAACAATATAATTGCTAAAAGAATATTAAACATCTATTTGACTTCATTTTACGAATAAAAACTTATGCTAGACATCAAACAACGCTTTTTAGACGCTTGCCGTGAGGGAAATATTGACCTTATTGATGACTTTTTGGAGGAAGGAATTAGCCCAAATACAATGGATAAAGATGGCAAAACTGCCTTGATGCTTGCGTGTATCAACCTTCATAATGATTATGTTGTCAAAATGTTGTTAGAAAATGGTGCTAATATCTATGCCCAAGACATCAACGGCAAAACTGCCCTAGATTATGCCATAGAACATAAAAATGAAGATGCAGAAATACTGATAAAAATTCATCACCCTAGTTTTGTAGAAATTTCGGAGCATCAAGAACGCACTGCCACCATCACAGGAGACCCTAGTGCCGTTATTTTGAAAGAAAATACTAATAACAAAAATATTTCTTCTGACAATAAAATAGAAAAAAGTACAGAAAAATCTTCTGAAAATAAAAATACTGCCAATAATTCCTCTAATCCCATTACTGAAAAAACGCTGCAAGTGCGTGAGTATGAAACAATTATTGCTTTTTGTGACGAACTCAAAGGAATTGATAGTACACTAAGACCTTTTCTTTATTTTAAGAAAGCAGAGGCACTTTTTGCACTTGGAAAAAAAGAGGAAGCCACAAAAGTAATGAATATTACGCAACATATTTTTGAGGAATCTTACGGAAATATTGAAAATGCCAAAAATTGGAGCAAAGATACAAGCCATTTATACCTGAAAATAATTGCACATCTGGCTGAAATCAACAAAAATAACCTCCAAAAATCTCTTTGGTTGTATAATGAAGCCTATCATTTGAGCCAAGAGCCAGAACAAAAATATGAGTTTAAGGTATCTGTGGAGAAGATTTATGAGCGTTTGGTGAATGGTTATGATAGAAGTTATAAGAAAAAATTGGTTTTTGTGGAAGATGAGTTGCCTACTTTTGAGCCAATTTTTATTCAACCACTTGTGCAAAACAAAATAGGAATTTATGATTTTTGTGGTGTAGCTGTTCAGAAAAGCATTTTATATGTGGCACACCCACTTAAAAAACTTTCTTATTTGCCTTATCAAAACGCTGAAAATGTACTTTTTGAGGCGCAATATCAAGAAATTTTGCATATTTTGGAATGTTTGGGTGCAAAAACTATTAAAGTAACTTTTGAGAATGAAGGAGAAAATGCCACTATTTTGCAAGAGTTTTCTCCAGTCTTGAAACCTTATTTGCCACCCAATTTGATGTGGTATAGTCAGTTTAATAATTGGAAACAACTTGTTTCTAAGCGTGCAGCAGGCATTTTAAGCGCAGAAATTTCACTTTCTGCAAAAGATATTCACTTGCT
>JAYVHJ010000034.1:0-6511 GCA_043771315.1 Raineyaceae bacterium | reverse complement strand
CCATATTTTAGGACAATAAAATTCCAGATAGAATGTCCTACCATACGAGCTTCCCTATCACGCAAACGGTGAGGACGTTTTAGTTTGCGGTTGTCTATGGCACTACGCATATAGTCGTCCATTTCGTTGCTCCAGCCTTCTGAAAGATGGGCAGCTATTCCTGATAAAAACCACTCTGGAACGGTACTAAGCGCAGAACTTTGCAAGATTTCTTTGATGCTTCCACCATACATCATTTCCGTCAGAAAGGTCTGAATAATTCCATATTTTAGCTCTTTTTTGAAGTCATTGAGGCTACCAGTAAATGGGATTTCAATGATTGGCTTTATGAATGCCATTTGCCCACCTATGGTTTTTTCCTCTCCGACAAGTCCTATGTTACTTTGTTGCAAATCTCCCAAAGAGTTATATAAAAATAGCCTAGTTTTGCCTTCTGGTGTGTGTCCTAGTGTTTCACAAAGTTTTGGAAATTCATTTTCAGCAAAAAGAATAGCATAATCAGAGATAAAATTGCCATAATCATAATAATATACCTCAAAATTATCAGAACTTTTCATTTTCCATGCAAAATTCTTGTATTGTACCCTATTTTTGCCAAAAGGACGTTGCGTCATTCCTTCTACTTGTGCATTGACGTTTGTAGCAAAAAGTAGTAATAAAATAATGATTAAGCTGATTTTCATTCTGTTATAGGAGTAATAAGCGGTTTTCTAGTGTTTTTTGTATAGAAAAATGTCATTAAATAACATTTAAAACAAAAATAACATTTTTTGAGGACAAAACATAAAAAATCCCTCAAAGTTTAAACTTTGAGGGATTTTTATGAAATTCTAGCAAAAACTTAGTTTTCAACTATTAATTTTTTCACTATTGTACCTTTATCAGACTGGATACGCACATAATACAAACCTGATTGTAGGTTTTGCAAAGACATTTCAGTCGTAGTAGAAGAAATATTTTGCTCTGCTACTTTTTGCCCCATTACATTGATAATTTCTGCTTTATTAGCACGAATATTAATGCCTTCAAAACTTATCATAAAGTTTTTGCTTGCAGGATTTGGATAAAGTTTAACTGCATTAGAAAGTTTAACATCTACGCTTGTAGAAACGTCATAAGCAGTAGCGCAAGATTCGTTGCTATAATTAGATAAAGAGCCTCCAGTAATTTTGGCACGTACACGGTAACAATATTTAGCTCCTGGCACAAGTCCTTTTGGTTTTGGCGTACTCTCTAAAAATTTATCTGTATATACAACTCTTTCTCTTTTCCCTAAATCAGTCTTAACAGAATCTATTACTTTAAATACTTGTGGTGGCGTAGTTACAATGTCTCTTTTTCTTTCTATGATATATTTAGTTTCAAAGATAGAGTTATCTTTCCACGCAAGTGATATTTTTGGTGTACTCCCCAAATCTGTAGCAGTAGGGATAACGTATTCATCATCTTCTATTACTTCTGCTATTGCCGTGAGTTCTGTTGGTGGATCAATTGCTGGAGTGATAGCACAAGCAGAAGCACTATACTCAGAAAATATATCTACCCCTGCTATTGCTTTTTTAGAGCGTACTCTATAACAATATTTGGTATTAGGTAAAAAAGGAAGTCCCACAACACTACCATTGTCAGAAGTTCTATAACGTTGCCTTACTGCTCCCGCAGAACCAGGAGTAACGTTTGTATCTGCAGGGATTGTTACTACCTTAAATAGTTGCCAATTGGGTGTAGGAGAATCTATTGTACGTTCTACTTCATAACTTGCTTCTCTATTGGTATTAGAAACATTAGACATCCATTGTAAGTCAATAACAAATTCACCTGGTCTTGTGATTGCTGTAAATTCTGTTGCTGTAGCAAGCCCTAAAATAATCTCTACTTCATCAGAAAGTGTGCCATTTGTTGTACCACAATAAGGAACGGCAATATAATAGTAAGTGGTATTTGCAGTTACAGCATTATCAGCATAACCAGTTGCATTCTGTACTGCAACAGTAGCATACGGACTACTTAAAACTGGTACAAAACCTTGTGTGTTACTTCTATATATTTTATAACCAGTTTCTCCACTTGCATTATCGTCCCAAGTAACAGAAACCGTTGTAACTTGAACATTGGTAATGGCTGCCATACTTGTTGGCTGGTTTAAGATAGCTGATGCACAAGGAATAACTGGGGTACAAACTGCTGTATTGTAAGAAGAAACCGCACTACCAACAGTAGCTCTAATTCTATAACAATAATTACCACCTGTCATATTGTGTGCATAAGTAACTGCAGGAGCAGGTACGCTAGCAAGCAATACATAAGTACCTGTAAGTGTGCTAGATACTTCTACATCATAAGCTGTTGCATTAGGTGTAGCTCCCCAAGACAAAGCATTAGAAGTTGAGATAGCTGCATTAGGTGTTACTGTAAGTGTACCTGGTGTAGCAAGCGCAGGAATAATGACTGATGCAACTGCGCTATATGGAGAAAATAAGAAAGCATTTGCTGCCCTTATTCTATAATAATAATTGCTGGGTGTTACAGCATCTGTATAAGTAAAATTAGCTGGTACAGAAGGAACAGCTACTGTTACAGTGGCAATTAAAGAAAAACCTGTTGTTGCACTAATAGTAGAGCGTTCTATCAAAAATCTTGTAGTAGTAGCATCTGTGCCTGCGTGTGTCCAATTGAGGGTAATACTTGTAGGGGCAGTAGCAGTTGGCAATACGTTTGATACAGTAAGAGTTGCTGGTGTGGCTGGTGTGGCAAGATTCACACAAATACCGCCTGTAGTAGGAAAATAAGCAGAAGAAACTACTGGAGTAGCACTATTAACAGCTTTCACACGGTAGCAGTAGTTATCTGGCGTTACGGCATCTGTATAAGTAGTACTCGTTAAATTTGTAACAGTTGTAATTACCACGAAATTAGCAGCAGTATTATTTGGAGAACGTTCTATGACAAAACCTGTAGCAGGTGTAGTTCCTTGTACATAAGCAGTCCAAGTAAGTGTCATTATGGTTGGGTTAGCTGTATTATTAGGTACAACCGTAAGTCCTGCCAAAGGTGCTACTTGGGCATATACACTCATTACAGAGAGTATAAAGCCAAAAAGCGTTAGTATTATTTTTTTCATGATAGGAATGAGTATTTAAGTTATAAAAATAAGTTGTAGAATTTCTTTGCAAAAATTGTTTATTTATAGTGCTTTCTTAGATGTTTGTATTAAGCACTCATTAAGAAAGAATTATTTTACAAAGAAGAATATTTTTTTTAAGAAAACAAAATAATTTCTAAAGAAACTTAAAATAATTTTTGCTCGTTGTATCAATAACCAAATAAAAAAACTTCATTTTCAGTTAAATTCAGTCAAATTTTATGGAACAAACATTGCTTGCTACCTTACTTTTGAGCGTAGCTATTTTTGGTATTTTCTTTCTTTTTGTGGGGGTGCGTGTATTTTTCTTGAAAAATGGAGAAATGCGTGGCACTTGCTCCTCTCAAAGTCCTTTTCTCAATAAAGAAGGCATTACTTGCGACTTATGCGGAAAACCTACCACAGATTGCCCAAATAATAATAGTGGCTTGCTTGAAACCTCAAAAAATGTGTTAGCTTTGCCTAGTATCAAAAAATTGTAGTTTTAATTTTATCCTAATAAAAAATAAACATTTTTTTTGTTTTTGATAATTTTTTGCGTAATTTTGCAGTCCAATTTTATGCACCATAAATGAGCAAACCATCAAAAATATCAAAAAAGTATCTTTTGGATATTTCAAGCCTTAGAAATGAGTCTTATGACTTTGTTTTTGAAGGTGGAGATGACTTATTTGTACTCATAAAAGAAACACTTGATATTGATATTGAGGTTGAAAAAGGCAAATTTGTTGCTAATCTGCGCCTTGTAAAGTCGGAAGTAATGGTAAAAATTGATTTTGACATCAAAGGAACACTAAATTTGGTTTGTGATAGAAGTTTAGATGAGTTTGAGCAGCCGTTTGGAGTACAAAGTTTGCACGTTTTTAAGTATGGAACAACACCAGAAGATTATTCTGACGAACTAACCATTATATCAAATGGTATGCAAACAGTAGATTTAGCACCACTTTTATACGAACTGATTGCACTGCAAATTCCTATGAAAAAATTGCACCCACGCTATAAAGATGAAGATACAAGAGATAGCATTATTTATGTAGCGGAGAGTTCAACAAAAAACAATAAAAAAGAAATACTCACAACAGAAGCCTCTACAAAAGAGCAAAAAATAGACCCAAGATGGGCAAAATTAGCAGATTTAGCTAGTTTAATAACAAATAAGGATTCAAAATAAAACTATTTTTTAAGTTTCTTATCAAAAATAAAGAAAAATATTTTTATAATCAATATATAATAAATTTTAATTCATTCAATAATTCAAAATATTTCTTACAATGGCACATCCTAAACGTAGAATATCCAAAACACGCCGTGACAAGCGTAGAACACACTATAAAGCTACTCCTCTTGCTATCACGACTTGCCAAGAAACAGGTGAAGCACACGTATCTCACAGAGCTTATGTAGTAAATAACGACCTTTATTACAATGGCAAATTGGCTATTGAAGGCTATTTAAGAACAAGAACGGCATAGTAATGCTAAGTTTTAGGGACTTTATTATAACACAATGTAAACTAAGATTACATTGTGTTGTTTTTTTATGCTATTTTTACACTCCTATTTAAAATATAGATACTTTATCCTACGAAATAATGAAGGCAATTATAAAAAATAAGATAATTCTAAACGAAATCCATTCTGCCTCCGCCATAGAACTTATTGATAATCAGTTGTTTATTATTGGTGATAATAGTCCATTTTTATTTGTTTTGGATTTGGAAGGAAATGTCAAAAATAAAGTACAAATATTTGATATTAAAGATATTAAAGATATTAATGTTACTACTAATGAAAATATAATAATCATTCCCAAAAAAGAAAAACCTGATTTTGAAGCCTCTTGTGTGCTAAATATCAACCAAAAAAATCATCTTTTTGTGGTTGGTTCTGGTTCGTCTGATAAAAGAAATATTGCCGTTCTTATTGATTTGGAAACTTTTGAAGTGCAAAAAATTGCATTAAAAAATCTCTATGCAAAATTCGTACAACACCTTTCTTTAAGCAAAAAAGCGCAAAATAATGAACTAAACAATGAATTAAATATAGAAGGACTTTGCGCAAATGAAACAACTGTTTACTTTTTTCAGAGAGGAAATATTAGTGGAAATAATTTTATTTTTAGTATTTCTATCTATGATATGGTTTTATATTTGTTTTCAGAGAAACAAGCCATTAATATCAAACAAATAGACAAGCAAAAAGTTACTTTACCAAGCATAGAAGGCATTTTTTCAGGATTTTCTGGTGCCTGTTTTATTGATAATCAAAATAATAACCAGCAAGTTTTGTGGACTTCATCTGTAGAAAACACCAAAAATGTCATAGATGATGGCAATGTATTGGGTAGCTTTGTTGGTACTTATAATACTCATAATCAGCAAGTTGAAACGTCCATTATTACTGAAATCATCAACCAAAAAGAAAATGTTTTTACTGGAAAAGTTGAAGGTATTTGCGTTATTGATTGGTCAGATGATTTAAAACAAGCAATAGCAGTTACAGACGCAGATGGTGGCTGTTCAGAAATGCTTTTTATAGAAATTTCCTAAAAACTCACAACTCACAATTATTTTATGCTTTTACGCCCAGAAATAGAGCCACAACTCCAAATAGCGGAACAATTATACCCAAAAATATTGGAATTAGTGAAAGAATATGATTATTTTAATCATAAATTAGAAGCAGAAGTTGCAAACAAAATAATCAAAAAAATTGCTGATTTAGCAAATAAAGACCTTTCAGAAGAAAGTCTTTTAGAAAATAGAAATCCTAATGATTGGGAGCTGTTAGCCTTTAATTTTGCCTTGCCATATCCCCAAAAAGTAGAAAATATCAGCAAAGAAGACGCTACAGAAATAGTCAAAAGAATACAATTTATTTCTTATGATAGTTTTGATAGTCAGGTAGTTACCAAAGAGTTTAAAGGAAATAAATATGCTTTTTGCGCAATGCTTGCACAAGGTTATTTTATGGAATTTCTTGACCTCAATTTCTCGCACCCAAACGTGTATAAATTGTTTCAAAGGCAAAAAACCAACGGAAAATGGGTAGAATTATCCGTTGAAGAAATTGTAATCCAACTAATGGAATTTTAGCTAAAATTATTTTTAAAATTCTTTGTTTTCTTTTTTCAAAATAGCTGCTACAATCAAAGAAACAATTAAGCCAAAAATCAAAGAGCCAATCAAACCAAAAAGAAATAATAGTTCTGGGGTCATAAATTTACTGCTCATTTCTAATGCTGCATTGACTTGGTCGTCAGACAAATCTGGATTTTTTTCTAGTTCTATTCTTGTCATTTCTAGTTGTTTTTTGATATAACCATTATCAATAAAACGAACATAAATAAAAAGGAAAAATGAGCCAA
>JAYVHJ010000033.1:0-1920 GCA_043771315.1 Raineyaceae bacterium | reverse complement strand
GACCTTGTTTCTGTAACTCCTTGTGTACTTATTATATATGGGTATCCTGATGCTAATGGAAATGGTGGCGCAACTGTTATTATAGATTTTTGTGATGGTACTACAACTGTTGCTGGAGGCAGTAGCGGAGGTGGGGGTAGTGGAACAGGAACTGGAACGACAGGAAATACTGGTAGTAGTGGTGTCTACATTCCGTACATAGAACCAATAATACCAAGACCTCCAAAAAGGTATGAACTTCCGCCTGTTGTGGCAGTGCCAACTACTACTGAGCCAACACCACCAAGAGACCCAGGTATTTCTTGGGCTTATACCCTTTATGGAGATACAGAAGCAACACCAGAGGAAACGGCACTACTAAAAAGTTTAGATTCTTTGAGTAATGGGCTGGGTGCAGTAGATAGAAAAGACGAAATGAGTCCAGAAAACAGATTATTGCTTGCTACAACACTTAGAGAATTACGTAATAGTTCACCTGCTTACGAGAAAATGTACCAAGATTTAAGGGTGGCTGCTGTACCAAACCCCAATGACCCTAACGACCACAGGGCATCTGTATTCAAAATACTACCTACTACTGAAAGAGGAAGAGGAAGATTTGTATACCAAGCAGGAGTAGGTACTGTTAAAATAAAGCAGGCAGAACTAAGAAATCAAACTGTAGTAGCAGAAGAACTTTTACATGCTTACCAGTATTTGGTGGCTTATAAAATAGCACTTTTGAACCCTAATTTTGTGGATAATGATATAGATTTTGAGTTTGAAGTAAAACTTATTATGCATGCAATAAGAGCACGAACAGCACCAAGACCTGGTGTAGAACCACCTAAAGCAGGTTCTTTCTATCAAAATGTAAATGGTGTTAATAGTGCTGAATCTGATGAATTAGTCCAATCAATAGAAGTTTGGTTTAGAAATATGGGGACTGTTCCTGCTACATTTAGTTGGATGCAAATGGCTGGTTATGTAGGTTGTATGGTGCAATTTCAAACTGTACAACAAAATAATTATATGTTTCCTGCATCTCCTAGTTTTATGGCACCACAAGCATTGCCAATGCTTTTTAGATAAAATAAACTTTAAAAAAATATTTCAATGAAAATAATAATAATGGTAGTTAGTATGTTGATGCTAATAACATCTGATATTCAAGCACAAGTGCCTATTGCTCCTGGTACGTTTACGGTGAATGGTAAAACATTTCTTGTGAAATTAAGGACAAATCCTATATTTAATGGTGCTGTACCTAATTATTTAACCATTTATTTACAGTCAGGACTGATGAACAACTATCCTACTGTGCGTACTACTCCACTTCCTTCAGCAGATTGTACAAGTTCTGTTCATAATGATTTTGAGAATCATAAATCAGATTTTGTAAAATTCTATGATGTTTTGCGTAATGTTTTTTCTGATGCAAGATGTAATGCTATTATGAATCATGATAATGAAGGACCAACCTTTTTTGTTTTTGACGTTACTGCTGATGGTGTTGTACAAGATTTAACAATCAGCATAACACTTAACTCATTGGTTACTCCCCAAGAAATAGAAGCCTTATATACACAACTGCTAGCACAAATGAAGTTTACCACTTCACCTATCAATTGCCCTAGTACTGCTGGTTTCTATTTCCACGTTGACCCTCATAATTTAAAATGGATACATAACCATTCTCATTATTTTGGTAATAGTAAATATTGGATAGATAGACCATAACTTGTATACCCTCTTACTCTAAGTGAGAGGGTTTTTTCCGTATTGTCAGAAGTTTCCTTCTGCAACAAAAAAGCCTTTCAAAAGTAACTTTGAAAGGCTTTTTACTAGAAAATCATTTTACATTTTCTCAATAATCATAGCAGATGCGCCACCACCACCGTTACAGATAGCCACCATACCATATTTACCATTATTTTTTTC
>JAYVHJ010000032.1:0-1965 GCA_043771315.1 Raineyaceae bacterium | reverse complement strand
CCTTTTGCCAAAAATGAAATAGGAATAGCCCCATTGCCAAATGCACCCAAGTAAGACGTTGCTTCATAACCATTCGTTATTTTAAGCACAAGTTTTTTAGCTGGAATAAGCTCCACAACTTCCCAAAAACCCCACCCAAACGCATTAACAACTGCCACAATTCCGTGAACCCAATCCTCACGAGTTTTACACATAGGCTTAATCATTCCATTCCATTCCGCAGACTCCATAACACCTCCAAAAGTATAGAAAGCACAAGTATGTCCAGCTTCAGTAAGCAACTGGTCAGCTAAATTAAGTCCTTGATTTCCCATAGATGCCTCTAATTTCTTGAGCATCTTATACGAAATTTGACAATAATAGTTAGCAAACATTCTAGTAAGTAGCACACCAAAAGCATCAATCATACCTTTGGTTGCAGTACCTTCTATGGGCATATTTATCAGTGCCTCACGAATGCCAAGATAGTTTACTTCTGTTCCTTGCGCAGGATTTTCAAGAGTATAGGTTTGTGGTTTGCCTAATTTAGGAGATGCAATAAGCGTTTTAGGTTGTGCAGCCTTACTTATTTCAAAACTAGGAAAAGCATCACCTTTTGTATAGCAAGTAAGTTGTACACAATCAGACGTACCAAGTGGCAAATTAAAGATAGCATCAGTTGCACCTGCCAAAAAACCTCTTGTAAAAAAAGAAACCATAGGCAAATTGTCTGGACGAAGACCAAATTTCACTTTCCAACCATAGCTATAATGGTCAGACTCTGCTATAATCTTTCCACCAAATGGCGAAAGTCCGTCAAGAGAAAACTTTCCATAGCCACAAAAGGCAAAAAAGTCTTCAACTGCTTCCTTTCTCTCTGAAAAATCAGTCAAATTACTTTCAGCAAAGAACGCAACAAGCTGACTATATACTATTTCCTGTGCAGAATCAACCAGTACAGGATAAATATCTATATAATCTCTTGTATCTTCCAGCGTTGCCTGCAAAACAGTATTGTAATGGTGGCAATGGAAAATCATAGGCTCTTGCGCAGCCGTATAACTATTGAATTTTGTATCAAAATGCCCTCTAAGGGTCTGCATAACTCTTTCCATAATGTGATGATGTTTTATTTTATTTAATAAAAAAAGCTGATTTGTTGGTTGTTATTTTTTGCCAAAGATACGTTTAAGCTGTTCAAAGGAAAAGAAAGACACAAAAGGCTTTTCTTTTGGTTTTTCAGGCTCTGTTTTCTCTTCTTTTGGTAATTCAATCTCTTCAACTTTTTCCAATGGTTTAATTTCTGGGATTTCTTGCACGACATCAGGCTCTTGCACAACTTCAAGCATTACTTTTGGCTCTTCAATAGGAACAACCGTAGGCACAAAAGCAAGGTTTTCTGTTGCAGGTGGTACTACAATTTCTTCAACCTTCTCTACTACTGGCGCATCAACTTTTTGAGGTTCAATTTCTGGGATTTCTTGCACGACATTATGCTCTTGCACAACTTCAGGCATTACTTTTGGCTCTTCAATAGGAACAACTGTAGGCACAAAAACAAGATTTTCTGTTGCAGGTGATACTACAATCTCTTCAACTTTCTCTACTATTGGCGCATCAACTTTTTGAGGTTCAATTTCTTCTAATTTTTGAGAAGAAATTTCTTCCTTTTTTTCTAAAGAAAAGACTTCTTGTAATCTTTCTGCTATCTTTTCTAAAGATTTTATAGATTCTTGTGCTTCATCAGTAAGTGGCGTATCAATAGATGCTACTTTTTGCTCGTCCACAGGAACAACCGTAGGCACAAAAACAAGGTTTTCTGCTGCAGGTGGTACTACAATCTCTTCAATTTTCTCTACTTTTGGCTCATCAATAGGCAAAATTTCTTCAACTTTTTCTATTACTGGCTCATCAATAGGTAAAATTTCTTCAACTTTATCTATTACTGGTGCATCAACAGGCAAAATCTCTTCAACTTTTTCTACT
>JAYVHJ010000031.1:0-8485 GCA_043771315.1 Raineyaceae bacterium | reverse complement strand
CGTATCTACAAAAAATACATTCAACAAAATTATATTCTGAATAACATTTTTAACCAACCAATGAAAAAAATAATCTTATGTCTGCTCGTGTGTACCTTACACATACACACAAAAGCACAAAACACTTCTTTAGACCGTATAATTGTAAAAATTGATAATCAAATTATTACAGAATCTGACCTTACGCTCAATTTTTTGCAACTCGTGGCAGACAAACAAGTCAAAAATACGCCAGAGGCAAAATGTCAAGTATTGCGTGGAATGGCTATCAACAAGCTCTTTATGGCAAAAGCTGAAATTGATTCTGTTGTGGTGGCTGATGCTCTTATTGACTTGGAAACAGATCAACGTATCATCTCGTTGACGCAAGGTGTCACTATTGAAGAACTTGAAAAACGCTACGGAAAGAAAATTGATGTCCTTAAAATGGAACTTCGCCAATCTCTCAAAGAACAAAAAATTGCAGGAATGATGCGTGAACGTATCACCAAAAATACGGAAGTTACGCCAAGTGAGGTGAGAAAATTCTTTGAGCGCATTCCTACGGATAGTTTGCCAATGTTTCCAAAAGAGGTAGAAGTTGGACAAATTGTCAAAATTCCGCAAATAAATAGAGAAGAAAAACTACGCATTAAAAATAATTTAATTGAAATCCGTAAGCGTATTGTGGATAAAGGTGAAAGCTTTGAAGATTTGGCTAAACTTTATTGTGAAGATGGCTCACGTGAAAAAGGTGGAGATTTGGACTGGCAAAAACGTGGTAATTTTGTGGCAGAATTTGAGGCGGTTGTATTTCGTATGAAGCCGGGAGAGCTTTCAGGCGTGATAGAAACACAGTTTGGGTATCATATTATCAAACTTATTGCAAGGCGTGGAGATGAATATAATTGTAAGCATATCTTAATGATGCCTGACTGGACAAAAGTAGAAACAGAACCAGCACGCCTATTTTTGGATAGTTTGGCACAAAGAATTAGAACAGATAGTATCAAATTTGAGAAAGCAGCGGCACTTTATTCTGATGATAAGGGCGCAAATTCTATGCAAACATCAAGTAATGGCGGTTATATCTCTGCGCCTGATGGTTCTAGGCGTGTTGCTATGCAAACATTGGATTCTTTTGTATTTTTTGCAATAGATACAATGACTGTTGGAAACATCTCTGCACCACTTAGTTACCGCACACAAGATGGGAAAATGGCTTACCGTATTTTGTACTTAAGAAAACGCCACGCCACGCACCAAGCAGATTTAAAACTAGATTATACACGTTTATATCAGGCAACACTCAATGAAAAACGCAATCAAATGCTTTTAAAATGGTTTAGGAAAGCAAAAGATGATGTTTTTATAGATATTGACCCAGAATACAAAGGCTGTAACTTCTTTGGAGAAACGGAATAATAGCTTAAAAAATCTTTTAAAATACTTGTAAATTTCATTTTTTTTTACCAATTTTGCAATCCGTTATAAAAAATAACGGATTTTTACATTTTCCCCACAAATTCAGTACCAATTGCTCTACGTACTGACGTAACAAGAGCCACAAATTATATGAGTAATCAACCAAATCCAGATTTTAATTGGGACGACTTCGGAACGACAGGCAAGTTTGCTAATAATTATTCCAAAGACGAAAAAGCATCAATGGAAGCAATGTACGAAGGTACAATGACTGAAATTGTAGAAAATAAAGTAATGATGGGTACTGTCGTTACTATTACAGAGCGTGAAGTAGTCATTAATATTGGCTTCAAATCTGATGGACTTGTGCCTCGCTCAGAGTTTAGAGATATGGAAAACCTTGCCGTAGGTGACGAGTTGGAAGTATTGGTAGAAATTCAAGAAAACGCTAACGGACAAATTATACTTTCTCGCAAAAAAGCTAAAATCTTGACTGCGTGGGACAAAATTCAGAAAGCATTAGACAACGACATTATCATTGAAGGTATGGTGAAACGCCGTACAAAAGGTGGCTTGATTGTAGATGTATTTGGCGTAGAGGCTTTCTTGCCAGGTTCTCAAATTGATGTGAAACCTATCCGTGATTTTGACGTGTTTGTCAATAAGAAAATGGAAGTGAAAGTTGTGAAAATCAATTACGCTAATGATAACGTAGTTGTTTCTCATAAAGTATTGATAGAGAAAGACTTAGAACAACAACGTGCGCTTATCCTAAACAACCTTGAAAAAGGACAAGTTTTGGAAGGTGTTATCAAAAATATGACCAACTTTGGTGTATTTATTGATTTGGGCGGAGTTGATGGACTTTTGCATATTACAGATATTTCTTGGGGACGTATCAGCCACCCAAGCGAGGTATTGGCACTTGACCAAAAAGTTAATATTGTTGTACTTGATTTTGATGAAGAGAAAAAACGTATCTCTTTGGGTATGAAGCAACTAACAGCTCACCCTTGGGACGCATTGCCAGAAGAAGTTACTGTTGGTACTCGCCTAAGAGGTAGAGTAGTAAATGTAGCTGATTATGGTGCTTTCTTGGAACTTTTGCCAGGTGTTGAAGGACTTATCCACGTATCTGAAATGTCTTGGTCACAGCATTTGAGAAATCCACAAGAATTCTTGAAAGTTAATGATACACTTGAGGCTGTGGTACTTACACTTGACCGTAAAGACCGCAAAATGTCATTAGGGATTAAACAACTTTCTGAAGATCCTTGGACAAAACAAGATTTGCTTACAAAATATGCTGTTGGTTCAACGCACAACGGACTTGTACGCAATTTGACTACATTTGGTTTATTTGTTGAGTTGGAAGAAGGTATTGACGGACTTGTACACGTTTCTGACCTTTCTTGGACACGCAAAATCAAACATCCTTCAGAATTTATCAAAGTTGGTGAAAGATTAGATGTAAAAGTTTTGGAACTTGATACAGAAAACAAACGCCTTGCACTTGGACACAAACAACTAGAGGAAAATCCTTGGGATACGTTTGAAACTGTATTCTTAGTAGGTTCTGACCACAAATGTACACTTATCAACAAGAATGATAAAGGTGCTATTTTGGAACTTCCTTATGGTATTGAAGGTTTCTGTATCAACAAAAATCTTGTAAAAGAAGATGGAACTATGCCAGAAATTGGTGAAGCTCTTCTTTTCAGAGTATTGGAATTTGTGAAATCTGAAAAGAAAATTGCACTTTCTCACGTTGCATCTTATACAGAAGCAACACCAGAAGAAGTAGCAAAAGCAACAGCAGCAACAGAAGATGCAAAGAAAAAAGCAGCTAATTCTAAAAAGAAAGAAGTAAGCGCAGATTCTGAAAAATCTACTTTGGGTGATATTGCAGCACTTTCTAACTTGATGAAAGAAGATAAAGGTGCAACAGAAGAAGTAAAAGAAGAAAAAGTTAAAAAAGCTCCTGCAAAAGCTAAAAAAGAAGATAAAGCAGAAGACAAAGCAGAGTAATTTTTGATTTCTTAGAATAACAAAAAAGCACTACCAAAAGTAGTGCTTTTTTGCGTTAAAATAAAGTAGTGGCTTTTCATTGTGGTGCATATCCACATAGAAAGTCATTAAGAAAGATTTTTACAATTTTTACAAAAAAATGACAAAAAATACTCCAACTCTCATATTTTTTCCTAAATTTCGTAAAAATATAATTTAATAAAAAAACTCAAAAATTTATGCCTGTTTCAAAGGAAATCTACCAAAAACTTCTTCAAAACAATGAAGAATGGGTAAAAGAGCGTCTAAAAACTGATGCTAATTATTTTTCAGACTTAGAAAAAGGGCAAAGTCCACATTTTCTTTGGATTGGTTGCGCTGATAGCAGAGTGCCAGCAGAAGAAATTACAGGACTTGAGCCTGGTGATGTTTTTGTACATAGAAACATTGCTAACGTGGTTTCTACCAATGATTTTAATTTGATGAGCGTTTTGCAATATGCCGTAGAAGTGCTTCACGTACAACATATTATTGTGTGTGGGCATTATGGTTGCGGTGGCGTGATTGCCTCTATGAGCAACAAAGATTTTGGTTTGGTGAATAAATGGCTTCACAATATCAAAGAAGTGTATTTTACGCATCACAAAGAACTTGATGCAATGTCACAAGCAGAACGTGAGCGCAGACTTGTAGAACTCAATGTGCAAGAGCAAGTGCGCAACCTGGCAGAAACTTCTATTGTACAAAAAGCGTGGAATAAACGTGAGTTAAGCGTTCACGGTTGGGTTTTTGATATGGGAACGGGCTTTATCAAAGATTTGAATGTGATGCTAGACGACCAAGAAAGCTTACACCCTATTTTTAGATATGATTTGAAATAATTAGGAATTGTGAATTAGGAACTGATGTTACGCAGTTAAATTTTTGATAAGGTCTGTACCGTAGTGAAACGGAGGTCAGACCGTTCAAAAGTTTAACAAGGGCTTTTTTGCGAAAAAACTCATTATTATAAATTTAATTATGTTTTGATTTTAAATTTGGTTAAACGGTCTGACCTGCGTTCCACTACAGTACAGACCTGTTTAACCAAATTCAAAATCATTCTTGCGTAACATCACTTAGGAATTAAATACATTTAGATAACGACATTGATAAATTATATTTGCAAATTTATTAATTTGTTTTAAAAAAACAAATTATCAATGTCTTTTCCTAATTATTTGGAATCAGATAAGGCATTGTCTTATCTCTACAATACTATACAATGCCAACTAAACTTCACGAAAACGCCTGTTATTCGTGAAGTTTTTGTTTTTTCAAAGAAAAACACTGAATAACCGCCTACTCTCTTTTATTTGGAGAATGGAAATACTTTCATTACCTTTGATAGAAGTTCGTTGTTATGTAGCTACGCTAAAACACCTAATAATGGCGGAACACTACAAAAAAACTAATGAGCGAAATTCAATAAAATGAAAAAAAAAGAACTTGAAAATAAAATAAAGGAATTAGAACTTGAATTGAGCTACTTAAAATCTTCAAAATCTGATAAACAAAAATCACTAGAAAGTGAGCAACGTTTTCGTAATTTGGTAGAACAATCATTGTCTCCTATTTTAATTTTGAAAGGAGAAAATATGGTTTTAGACATAGCTAATGAACCATCATTCAAAATATTGAATGTAGGAAAAGAAGCATTGGGCAAACCTTTTTTAGAAATTTTGCCCGAAATGAAAGACCAACCTTTTATGGATTTGTTATCTGATGTGTTTCATAACCAGACAACGCATTATGGAAAAGAGCAACCCGCCTATTTTATACGTGAAAACGGAGAAACAGAAACCCTTTACTTTAATTTTGTCTATCAGCCATATAAAGAAAATGATGGTACTGTTTCTGGTGTTATTGTTTTTGCAACTGATGTAACAGAAATGGTGCTTGCACGTAAAAAAGTGGAAGAAAGTGAATTTCGTTTTCACAACCTAGTTTATACTTCTCCTTCAATGATAGCTATTTTTAAAGGCAAAGATATGATTATTGAAATTGCTAATGGTGCTATTATAGAAGCGTGGGACAAGGGAAAAGATGTTATTGGCAAATCATTGTTTGAAGTGCTACCTGAAGTGACTGAACAAGGTTTTGATAAATTGCTACAAAGCGTATATGAAACTGGCGAACCAATACACGCCTATGAAATGCCCATGACTCTTTTACGCAATGGCACGCAACAGCTAATGTACTATAATTTTACTTACCAAGCACAACGTAATCTGTATGGCGAAATAGAAAGCGTTGCAGTATTAGCAAGTGAAGTAACCCCGCAGGTAGAAGCTAAAATAAAAATAAAAGAAAGTGAAGAGCGTTTTCGCACATTAGCCGACAATGTGCCATTGAACATCTTTATCATAGAACCAACAGCAGATGCCAATATCAGTTATTGGAATAAATATTGGTTGGATTACACAGGGCAAACAATGGAAGAAGCACTTGACAGAGCTTGGGACGGCATTATACACCCTGATGATGTGCAACCTATTATGGACGTATATGTACCCGCTTTTGAAGCACGTCTGCCTTATCACTTGCCTTGTATTCGTATTAGGCGTTATGACGGTGAATACAGGTGGTTTGCCGTGCAGGCAAATCCACGTTATTTGCCCAATGGCGAGTTTATGGGCTATATTGGCGTTAGTTTTGATATTCACAAACAGAAGTTGGCTGAAGAAACGTTGAAACAAAGTGAAACACATTTTAGGTTGTTGGCAGATTTGATGCCTGCAAAAATAAGTAATGCATTAGCTAATGGAAGTGTCACTTATTTTAATAAAAATTGGTTAGATTTTAGTGGCTATAATTTTGAAGACTTAAGAGATTTTGGCTACCATCAAATTATGCACCCAGATGAGATGGAGGAGTTTCAAACCCGTTTCCAAAACGCAGCAACAACTTTAACTGATTTGGTAATGGAAATGCGGTTTAAAAATAAGGAGGGAGATTATATTTGGCATTTAAACATTGCCTCGCCAATAAAAGATGAAAACGGAAACCTCAAAATGTGGATTGGTGTTACTACTGATATTAGTGAACAAATAAAAACTCGTGAAACCAACTTAGATATTTATGAAAAACACGCCAATGAATTAAAACACGCAAAAGAGTTAGCAGAACTAGCAGCTATGCAGGCTGAAAATGCTGTTAAGTCAAAACAACAGTTTTTATCAAATATGAGCCACGAAATAAGAACGCCCTTAAATTCTATTTTAGGCTTTGCAAATGTGTTGTTGAAAACTGATTTAGGAGAAAAACAAAAAGAATATACAAAGGCTATAAAAACAAGTGGCAATTCTTTAAATTTACTCATCAATGATATACTTGATTTGGCAAAAGTAGATGCTGGTAAAATGACATTTGAAAAACAACCATTTGACATACGCAAGTCAATAAGGGCAATGCTACATTCTTTTGATTTGAAAATAAAAGAAAAGAATTTAGCCCTTGTGAGCGAATACGACCCAGAAATACCAGAAATGTTAGTAGGTGATTCTCCAAGACTTAATCAGATTATTTTAAATCTGATGAGTAATGCCATAAAATTCACACATAAAGGAGAAATTAGGTTAAGTGTTAAAATAAAAAAGGAAAATAAAAAAAATATTTCTATTGAATTTGCCGTTACTGATACAGGAATTGGCATTGCTGACGACAAAATAAATACCGTTTTTAATCTTTTTGAACAAGCAGAAGTCAATATTTCCAACTTTTATGGCGGCACAGGGCTGGGGCTTGCCATTGTGAAACAATTAGTAGAATGTCAGGGCGGAACTATTAGTGTCAGCAGTAAGATAGGGGAAGGTTCAACATTTGGGTTTATTATGCCATTTGGGAAAACCAATGTGAAAATAGCAGAAGAAATAGAAATATTAAAATTAGATGAAAATACCAAAAAACTGCGTATTTTAGTAGTGGAAGATGTGGTTTTAAATCAATTATTAATTAAAATTATTTTAGCTGATTTTGGATTTAAATACGAGGTCGTAAGCAATGGTAAATTTGCCATTGAAAAATTGGAAACCAACATTTATGATATTATTTTGATGGATTTACAAATGCCCGAAATGAATGGTTTTGAAGCAACGGCATACATTCGTAAGATACTGAAATCTAAGATTCCCATTATTGCTTTAACGGCAGATGTAACGACAGTTGATGTTGCCAAATGCAAAGAATTTGGAATGGATGATTATATTTCTAAACCTATTGACGAAAACCAACTGTATAGCAAAATAATGTCGTTAAGCAGGTTAGGAATAGGTGCGAAGTAAGAGGTTGTAAGTAAGAATTTAATTATTAGAGTTTTTATATCTTGATAATCAACAAGTTATGGCAAAAATATTTTATAACCACCCCTAACCCCTCCTTGAAAAGGAGGGGAACAAAGCTCCCCTCCTTCCTAAGGAGGGGCTGGGGGTGGTTTTTAATACCTATTTATTTACAAAAATATATATTTAAAAATTTTTAAAATGTAGGGTACGCCCCTACAAAATACAAACTTGTTCTATACCTCTTCACAATCCAACTCAAAAGACTTCTTAAAAAAAATCTATCACGGATTATCAGCGTAAAACGTAATTCAAAAAAATGCTTTATCATTACTTAATAATTACTTACCGCAACCTTAGCCGCAACAAATTTTATAGCTTTGTCAATATTTTGGGGCTTGCGGTGGGTATTTGTTGTAGTTTGCTGATTTTGTTGCATATAGAAGGAGAATTTAATTTTGATACTTTTTATCCTAATTATGATAAAATTTGGCGCATAAGTGCGGATTATAAAAACCGCAAAATGGCTGCTTTTCCGCCTAATCAAGAGGAAAATCTCCAAAAAACTTTCCCAGAAATACAGAAAATAACTCGTCTTTTACCAACAGAAGGCACTATTTTGGGTACAGCAAAAGCCAGTGTTTTTAGTAATGATGTGTTTTTTGCAGATAGTAGTTATTTTGATGTTTTCAAACAGGTTTTTATCAGTGGAAACCCTCAAAATGCGCTCCAAAGCCCTTTTTCTATTGTCCTCA
>JAYVHJ010000030.1:0-3389 GCA_043771315.1 Raineyaceae bacterium | reverse complement strand
TAAGCCCAAAATCCCAATTTTTGCGCCATAAAAGAAGGATAAATAAATGTTTTTGAGAACAGTTTTTTGTGGTGGAAACGTCTTTGTAACCCCAGACATTGTAAAAATGATTTTTTCGTTCATTGGTTATTTTTTGATAAGATTTTTTTTAGTTTCTTTTTTGATTTTACACAAATATAACACAAAATTAGTATCAAAAAAAACAAAGCAAAAAGTAGTTTCTTATATATTTTTCAATTACTGGGGCTGCTGAATCTCATACTTTTGTACATATCGTGCATAATTTGCATGTGTGGAGCTGTAAGGACTGCCAAACCCAGAAATATGTATATTGTCATTGTATTATTATTGACAAACATAAAACCTGCTGAACCAAACAATACAATTCCTGCCATTGCCAGAATGCTATAAATTCCTATTTGTTTAAAAATGAGCTGGATAGAAAACACATTGTCTTTGCGTAAATAATTGATAATATTGAGAAGAGATAACACAGAATGCCACACAATAAAATAAAAAGTAAATCCTAATATCATTGGAAGTTGATAAAGAATAAAAAGGATTGTAGCAAACCGTAAGAGAAATTCTATTTTATCACGTAGAATTATTTTGTTGATAAAGAAATATAAAAGGGAGATTGCAAAGAATAAAATTCCGAAAGAAAGTAAAATAATATAACGAAACTCGTCAAGCCAGATAATAAAAGTGCCGTATTTTACTTGTGAATCAACTAATTGAAACATTGGTTTTACTTCTTCAAAATGGTGGAGCAAAATAACTGCCAAAATGACCAAGCCATAACTAATAATAAATAATTTTCCGACAATATTTTGGGTTTTGAAATGATGCAAATCTGTTTCTCCAAAGTGATAAGCAGCAAAAAGTATAAATAATATATTCCCAGTTAATGGAAAAAACCAGATAATGATACCAAACAGAGCAAGTCGCCCAAGATAATTGACAAAAAAAGCAAATTTAGAGAAAGATTTTTGATTGTTTTCTGCATTGCGAGTGGCTACGAGCAAGTCTGCAGCCCCGTGAGGAATTCCCAAGAGTACAATTCCTACTAAAAAGATTGTAAATTGTGCTTGTGCCGAGATAGGCTGAATGTATTGTTGAATGATGAACAATCCAGACCCTGCTATTAAAAGTATCAAGCGTATCATCATTAACAATTTTATAAGATGAAAGGAATGTTTAATTGAAAACAAATAAGGGGTAACGTAGAACTTTTGCTGTTTCTACTCCTTATCTGTTTTCAATTAAACTCAAAATTTCAATTATGCTTCTTCTCCTTCAGAACGGCTCAAAGCATAGATAACTAGCCCAAAACCAATCTTGTTGATGGCATCACCTATGTTATAGACAATATCCATTGCAGCACTTGCAGCAGCTCTGTTCGCTACGACTTCCATACCAAACAAACCACCTTTTGTGCCAAGAATGTAGCCTAATGGGTAGATTGCCCAACCTACCAATACGAACCAACCAAGCACTTTGTTAGCATTCGCCACCGCAGGACTTGAAGCCGTTGCAAGTGTCGCCACTTCACCAAACCAAACCAAATACACAATGTAGAAGTAAGCAGCACCACTAACAGCACCCCAAACCCAACTAATTGTTTCATTTGGATAGATTCCCTCACCAATGTAACCCGTTACAAGCATCACTACTGATGCAGCAATAAGTTTCCAAAGCAAGTTAATTTTTGCACCTGCTTTTTTGGTGATAAGGTAAAATTCTACACACATTAAAGGCACTGTAAGCAGCCAATCAACGTATCTGAAGAATGTTGGAGATGCATTGTTTTCTAGGTTGTAGCCTCTCATGTAGTAGTAATGTACTGCTGCAATGAAAGTGATAATACCAGAAACAAGAACAGATGTTCTCCATTTTTTTGACGTGTTTCCTACCTCAAAGAAGAAGAAAACTGATGCTGCCATCATAGCCATTGTTCCAATAAAGAACGTGAAAGCTACATAGTTGTCAGTAGCAATTAGGGTTAGCTGTACCATTTGTTGAAAATTTAATAGTTAAAATATAATTATAATTGACACGTTGCAACGTATTAATGAGCGAACATTGTGTGTGTTATTTTGTTTGAGAAACATAAAAAAAATACAATAATTTCTTATTTACTTTATACTTTCTTAGGAATGGAAATTAAATAACTTGATTATTTAGTTTTACAATAACTAAATAATCATAGTTACATAAAAGTAATACTTTTTTATTTCACTTTTGTTGGTTACCTTTGCGCTTGGTATTTCAATACTGAAATACTACAATTATTACGCAAGTTAATCAATGATTTATCAGAATAAATTTGGGCTAAAAGTAACCATTGTTGCCGTTGCAGTACTTATAGGCGTGGTTTCTGTCTATTATACAAACACCTTAGTAGATAAACTTGTGGCACGAGAGAAAGCACAAATAGAACTTTATGCACAAGCCCTCAAATATACGATAGACCCAGAAAACGACCAGCCTATCACGTTTATTTTTCAAGAAATAATTTCTGCAAATACTTCTATTCCAGTCATTATGACTGATTTTTATGGTAATATCATAGGTTCACGCAACATTGATTTTCCACTAGAAATTGATAAAAAAGAGGAAAAACAACGCCTTTTAGCAGAACAACTTGTTCTGATGAAAAAAGAACACCCACCTATCATTATTGAACTTGGTAAACAAACAAAATCTGAAAATAGAAACCTTATTTATCACCGTAATTCTTTCTTAATCAACCAGTTAAAATATTATCCATATGCACAACTCACCATTATTACTATTTTTGGGAGTTTGGCATATTTGGCGTTTAGCTACTCTCGTAGGGCAGAGCAAAACCGTGTTTGGGTGGGTTTGGCTAAGGAAACAGCACACCAACTGGGTACACCTATTTCCTCACTTATGGCGTGGGTAGAGTATTTTAAGGTTGATGAAAATTTTTCCCATTTGGAGGTTTTACCAGAAATTGAAAAAGATATAGTACGTTTGGAGATGATTACGGCACGTTTTTCTAATATTGGCTCACGCCCTACCCTTACAAATGAAAATATTTTGACTGTTGTCAAAGATACTATTAACTACCTAAAACCCCGTATTTCGCCAAAAGTGGAGATTATGGTTATCAATTATTTGATGCCAGAAACCATTGTCAAAATGAACCGTAATTTGATAGAATGGGTAGTTGAAAATCTTTGCAAAAATGCTGTTGATGCTATGAATTCCGCAGGAAATATAGAAATAAAACTAAATAATATGCCTGATAACAATTTTATTTTTATTGATGTAACAGATACAGGAAAAGGTATGCCAAAATCACAAATGAAAATGGTTTTTACGGCTGGGTTTACGAGTAAAAAACGTGGTTGGGGACTTGGGCT
>JAYVHJ010000029.1:0-12791 GCA_043771315.1 Raineyaceae bacterium | reverse complement strand
GTCCTTCACGTTTCATTGCTCTAGTAACGGCAATACGAGCAGCCTCAATTTGGCGTGCCGTAATCCAGCCTATTTCTAGTGATTTTATACCAAAGTCGCCAAAAGAAAGTTCTGCTCCACGAGTAGCAATTCCTTTTACACGTCCTTTTTGTTGTTTTCTAAATCTGGTTCTTTTTGGTTGTAACATTTTCTTATCTAGTTTATGGTACTTTTTAGTGTGTAGTGTTTTAGTGTGTAGTGAGTAGTGGAATACATTGTACTTCGTAATTTATACACAATCTTGTGTATAACACTTCATCATTTGTATTTCACTACACACTATTTCACTACACACTACTTCACTAAAAAAACTATTTCTTATTTCCGCCGTCTCTTCTGCGGTTTCTATCACCGCCACCTTTTTTATCTCTATCAGTGCGGTTGTTGCGGTTATTGTCATTGTTGCCACGGTTGTTATTATTCGTAGCAGTTGCGTTGTTAGCTGGTTCTGCATTAGGAGAAAGGTCAGGCTTGCCATAAATCTCTCCTTTGAAAATCCAAACTTTCACGCCAATTTTACCATAAACCGTATCAGATTCAGAAATTGCATAATCAATGTCTGCACGAAGTGTATGCAAAGGCACACGACCTTCTTTATATTGTTCAGTACGAGCCATATCAGCACCTGCCAAACGTCCAGAAAGTTTTACTTTGATACCTTCCGCACCCACACGCATAGCACCAGCAATTGCTTGCTTCATTGCTTTACGGTAAGAAATACGAGCTTTAATTTGTTGTGCAATGTTCTCGCCAACAAGTTTAGCATCAAGTTCAGGGCGTTTTATTTCAAAAATATTGATTTGAACGTCTTTTCCTGTGATTTTCTTTAGTTCTTCTTTTACTTTATCCACTTCACTACCGCCTTTACCAATTACCACACCAGGGCGTGCTGTTTGGATAGTAAGCGTAATGCGTTTAAGTGTACGCTCAATAAGTACACGAGCAATACCACCTTTAGGGATACGAGCATCAATGTATTTTCTTATTTTTTCGTCTTCTACAAGTTTTTCAGAGAAATCCTTGCCACCGTACCAGCTAGATTCCCAGCCTCTAACGATACCAAGACGAAAACCTATTGGATTTATTTTTTGTCCCATTGCGTTTGTTTGTTTGGTTATTTAGCTGATATAGTGATGTCCACGCTATCTATTTTGATTGTAAGGTGATTAGAACGCTTACGAATTCTATGTCCACGTCCTTGCGGTGCTGGGCTTAGTCTTTTCAGCATACGACCAGCATCAACGAAGATTTCTTTTACTACAAGATTTGCATCTTCTAGGTTAGTTTCAACGTTTTTTACTTGCCAATTAGCAATGGCAGTTAAAAGAACTCTCTCTACAGTTTGAGATGCGTGTTGCGGCTGAAACTTTAAAAGATTAAGTGCTTTGGTAACTTCCATTCCTCTGACAAGGTCTACTACAAGTCTCATCTTACGAGGAGATGTAGGTATATTTACGAGTTTTGCTATTGCTTCCATATTATTGTTATTGAGATAATGTCAAAGGGTATTTTGTCGGATTACCACTTTTTTTGTCAGACATTATGCTTATTTTTTACCTTTGTCTTTTTTGGCAATGTGTCCTCTGAAGTTACGAGTAGGAGAAAACTCACCGAGTTTGTGTCCTACCATCAAATCAGTAACATAAACGGGAATAAATTTATTTCCGTTGTGTACTGCAAATGTATGCCCAATAAAGTCAGGAGAAATGGTAGAGCGTCTTGACCACGTCTTAATTACTGACTTTTTGCCTGCTTCATTCATATTCTCAATTTTTTTGAGAACTCTGAAATCTATATAAGGTCCTTTTTTTAGTGAACGTCCCATAGTTTATTTTTTCTTTCTGCTAAGGATTAAACGGTTTGAATACTTCTTCTTGTTTCTTGTTTTCTTACCTTTTGCAAGTAAACCATTGCGTGAGCGAGGCTGTCCACCAGATGAACGTCCTTCACCACCACCCATTGGGTGATCAACAGGGTTCATAGAAACCCCTCTGTTACGAGGTCTTACACCTAACCAACGTTTTCTACCTGCTTTTCCAAGCTGCACGTTCATATGGTCGGCATTAGATACTGTTCCTACTGTTGCAAGGCAATCAGCAAGTACCAATCTCATTTCACCAGAAGGCAATTTGAGCGTTACATAACTATCTACTTTTGCAAGAAGTTGAGCATACGAACCAGCACTACGTGCCATTGTTGCGCCTTTTCCTTTGCGAGTTTCAATGTTATGAACGATAGTACCAAGTGGCATATTGCCAAGCGGCAACGTGTTTCCAATTTCTGGAGCTGCGTTTTTGCCTGAAACAATCACTTGTCCTACTTTAAGTCCGTTAGGAGCAATAATGTAGCGTTTTTCCCCGTCTTTATAAAACAAAAGCGCAATACGAGCAGTGCGGTTTGGATCATATTCAATAGAGTGTACAGTTGCAGGAACGTCAAATTTTTCACGTTTAAAATCAATGATACGGTACATTTTCTTGTGTCCACCACCCATGTACCTCATTGTCATTTTCCCTTGTGCGTTACGCCCACCTGTACGTTTTAGTGGAGCGAGCAAAGATTTTTCTGGTGTGCTAGTGGTGATATCATCAAACACAGGCGCAATTCTAAATCTTTGTCCAGGCGTAATTGGTCTTATTTTTTTTACTGCCATTTTTTTAAATCTACATTATCAGTGTAGCCCTATAATTTATTTGAAAAACTATTTTTATATAAAAAGAAACCAATTCAATTTCAAATTACGAATTATCAATTACGAAGTAAACCGTAATTGATAATTCGTAATTCATAATTGATTTTAGCCTCCGTAAATATCAATCATATCACCTGATTTAACGGTGATTATTGCTTTTTTGAATGCTGGACGACGACCAGAAACTACTCTGTTCTTCATATATTTGCTTTTCACTTTACCACTATAACGAATAGTGTTTACGTCTTGCACAGTTACGCCATACATTTTTTCAATAGCCTTAGCTATTTCAATTTTATTGCAATCTTTATCTACAATAAAGGTATATTTACCTTTTTCATTCATATCTGAAGATTTTTCAGATATAACTGGTTTTTTAATAATTTCTTTCATTATTCGTTTTCGTTAAATAAGTGAGAGATTTTTTCTAATGAGCCTTCACTCAAAAGCAAAATTTCAGCATTAAGCAAATCATACGTAGTTACGTAGTTGGCAGTAATGACTTTTGTTTTCTGAAGATTTCTGCTAGAAAGATAGACATTATCATTATTTTCAGGCAACACAAGAAGTGTTTTTTTGCCTGTCAAATTCAAATCAGCTAGTAAAGTTATATAATCTTTCGTTTTTGGGGCAGCAAAATTAAATGCTTCCAAAACTTTGATATTAGCTTCTTTTGCTTTATAAGAATACGCAGATTTACGAGCTAAAGACTTCTGCTTTTTGTTAAGTTTGAAGCTATAATCACGTGGTTGCGGACCAAATACACGAGCTCCACCTGGGAAAAGAGGAGATTTGATACTACCTTTACGAGCTCCACCAGTACCTTTTTGGCGGTGTAGCTTGCGAGTAGAACCAGAAACTTCGTGTTTTTGCTTTGCTTTATGTGTTCCTTGACGTTGATTAGCAAGATATTGCTTTACGTCTAGGTAGATAGCGTGGTCATTTGGCTCAATACCAAAGATTTCAGCAGAAAGTGTTACTTTTCTACCTGTATCTGTTCCTTTTGCTGTTAATACGTTGATTTCCATAGTAATTACCTCCTTATTTTTCAATGATTACGTAAGAATTGTTAGCACCAGGAATAGACCCAGCTACAATTATTAGACTTTTTTCAGCAATCACCCTCAAAACTTTAAGGTTTTTCACTGTAACACGGTCGCCACCCATTCTACCAGCCATACGCATACCTTTAAATACACGAGAAGGGAAAGAACAAGCACCAATAGAACCAGGCGCACGCAAACGGTTGTGCTGACCGTGAGTAGCCTGCCCAACACCTGCAAATCCGTGACGTTTTACAACGCCCTGAAAACCTTTACCTTTAGAAGTACCAACTACTTCCACTTTGTCGCCTTCGTTGAAAAAATCAGCGGGCAATATTTGCTCTCCTAGAGAGACTTTCTTAGTGAATCCTTTGAATTCTACTAATTTACGCTTAGGTGAAGTACCAGCTTTTTTGAAATGTCCTAGCATTGGTTTTGGAGTGTTTTTCTCTTTTGCTTCTCCAAATCCTAGCTGAACGGCTTCATAACCGTCAGTTTCCTTTGTCTTCACTTGCGTTACTACGCAAGGACCAGCTTCAATAATTGTGCATGCGAGCATATGTCCATTGGCACTAAAGATGCTAGTCATTCCGATTTTTTTTCCTATAATTCCAGACATTCTGAATTGGTTTTATTTGAATAAATAAAACTACTTGTAAATCAAGCAGTTCCTTAAACGGACTGCAAAATTACGACTTTTTTTTGAACTAAAAAACTTTTTTGAAAAAAATCTTAAGAAAGTTTTTGTTAAACAAAAAATGGTAGTGTTAAAGATGTAATGCTTTTTACATCAGACTTTGTAGCAAGACTATTGTTTAGCATTACTTGTTTAACACTACCCAAAGAATTTAGTTGTTTCAATAAAAATATTGGATTTAATTGGTATATTTGCTTTGAATAAATTTTAACAAACTACCTCTTTTATGAAAATCTCTAAAATACTACTTGCAAGCATATTTTTTCTTTTTTTTCCTGTCATAATAACTGTAATTATGAGCAGTTGTAGCCTTCTTAGCTGTGCCGCAGACTCTAGGAATGTTAAGCGTTTTTATGATATTAAGGAAATGCTTAGTGTCACACTCAATGTAATATCATATAGCAATGTTACACAATACAACAATGTTACACAATATGATGATACAAAAAAAATATCTCATAATAACCTTTTGATAGGTTTACAAGTCAGCAAAAGGGAACTTTATGCTTTCAATGAAAATATAAATACTGGGAATAGTAGCTTAATGGCTTGTAGTCCAATACGGGCTGGTAGTGATGGCAGTAAAGAGATTATTAAAAGCATCAAAATTACTAGCAATAGTGCTTTTTCTACTGAATTACCTTCTGGTGCGGATTTGAGCAAAAAATTTAGTTTTTATGGTTATAGTGTTGGTGATGAAGATATAGAGTCATTTCCTAACCTTGCAATGATAAAGTCAACTGATGATTTTAATTATTATGCCTATGATTACACCACCACTCCTCTTGAAGACATAAACAACCCCAATACTACAAATATCAATAAAAAAGCAAAAGCAGTTTGTGCATTAAGGCTAAATGAAGCTCCAATAACATCAAAAAGCCACATCTTTACCATTGAATACGAGCATCAAGATGGCGAAAAATTTACTTTCGTAACGCAAAATATTAGTTTTCTATAGCTTAGATAGTATTTCCTAGCTTAAATTAAAAAAGGTAGCTTTTCGTATAGGAAAAGCTACCTTTTTTGTGAATAAGAATTTTTTACATATTCACGACTTTTTCTTATCTTTTTTTGTTGTGTGTTCATAAATGTTTCTAGATAACTCTAAAAAATACAAAATAATGATAAACAGCGTTTTACATAAGGTTTAGTATACGTGGTGGCGCAGATAACATTAGTAGGAAGTGCAAAAATATATACCAAAAAGCCTTTCCAAATTACTTTTGAAAGGCTTTTTAGTATTTTGACAAAAGTTTTATTTTTTCTCTAAACTCTCCAATAATTCCCAACAAATTTGAATTATATTTCCATTGTTGGAACTAAGTCCTGATACATTTGAGAGAATAATCATACTATTTTTATTTTCCATATTGATTGCCATTGACGAAGAATAGCCACCAGTACCACCATTGTGTCCATAAATATCTTTACCCATTTTTGTTTTTCTGATGTGCCAAGCCAAACCCATTTTTAGTTTTTCATTTACAGTAAATGTAGGATTCCTTGTCAAGGCAAGTTCTTTGTTGCTTGCTTGGAATTGCGCATTTACAAATTTTGATAAATCCGTAACATTTGATAAAATCCCACCAGCACTTACCAAAACATTCAAATCCCAATTTGCTACTTCTTTTCCGCTTTCATCTAAGCCTTTGACAAGACGACTTTTAACTTGCTTACTACTTACAAATGAGCTTGTCATTTTGTATTTTTCAAATATTTTATCATTTAAAAGTTTCTCATAACTGCTTTTTTGAAGTTTGCCCAACGTAAAGCCCAAAAGCCCTGCACCTAAGTTAGAATATTCAGATTTTTCCCTTGTTGTCTGGCTTTGTGCTAGTTCATTTTTAAGGTAAAAATTTAGTTTTGTTTCGTCATAATCTTTGTATGGATTATCTGGATTTGCTCCTTCAAAATTAGTAGGCATTCTTGGAAGTCCTGATGTATGGTTTGAAAGGCTTTTAAAATCAATTTTGGCATTATTTTTAAATGGGAAATCATAAAATTTGCTGATATCATCATCAAGTTTTACTTTTTTCTCTAAAACTGCATTTGCAAGAAGCGTTGAAGTAAAAACCTTTGAAATAGACCCAATTTCAAAAACACTTTCTTTGTTATCAATGGTTTTTAGGGAATCATTTTCTTTGATTACGCCATAATAACGAACTTTTTCATTCTCAATAAACGCAATAGACAACTGCGTTTTGTTAGGGAAACTTTTTGCCTTGTCAAAAATAATTTTAGCTTGTTCTTTGCTGATATCTGTGAGCGCATTGACGGCATTTTTATCTTCTGTTTTCTTTTTAAATGGATTCATCAAAAGTCCATTTATTTTGGAATTAGCATCAATGGAAATCACTAATGTTGCTACATCCTTCTCGCATTCAACTTGATATACATTTGTTGCATCTTTATTTCTGATAAACGTTCTGCTCTTTATTTTTCCAAACATTGCGTTCAAAATATTGAGCGTTTCCTTGGTTTTTTCAAGTGGTAATGCACTTTGCATATCCCCATTAAACATAGCAAAAACTCCTTCAGCATCACCAGCATTATATTTTTTCTCATATTGCTCTGCTACTGCTTTGCAGGCAAGATTTTCTGTTTGCGCCATAAGTTGGCTACTCCAGCAGTTACTAAAAACTAGCATAAAAGCTAAAACACAACTTTTTACAATATTTCTCATAAATATTCGTTTAAATGAAACCAAAAAACGCTATAAATATGTTTTTATTACAAATTAAAAATAAATATTTTACTGATATGAACGCAAGACCAAAAATAACCTTAGAACTCACCCACACAGACAAAATCATAGAAATTTCAAGTTTTCTAATTTTGGCTATTTTGTGGATTTTAGTCGTGTATAATTATGCTGGTTTGCCCACAACAATTCCCACACATTATAATGCTTTGGGTGAAGCCGACAGGTTTGGAAACAAAGACAATATATTCTCATTACCAATTATAGCAACAGTTTTGTTTGTTGGAATGACTTTTTTGAACAAATTTCCGCATATTTTCAATTATCCAACAAATATTACAACTGAAAATGCACTAGGGCAATACACCAACGCAACAAAAATGATTAGAGCTATAAAATTTGCTATTGTGTTCATTTTTGCGTTGATTACCTTGAAAACAATGCAGTCAAGCACGCTTGGCATTTGGTTTTTGCCACTTGTTTTAATGTTAATTTTTATTCCAATCTTTTTTCAGGTGAAATCTTCAAAACTAAAATAATTCATAAAACAATTTTTATGCTGAAATATATCTTTCTTTTCTTCTTTCAAATAGCTTTTGTTGGTGTTTTTGCGCAAAATAATCAAAATATAGAACTTGATACCATTGTGCAAACGGGCAAATACAAACTTCCTGCAAAGGTGGTTTTGCCAAAAACTAAAAACTTTCCTGTCGTGATTATGCTTGCAGGTTCTGGACCTATGGACAAAGATGTTAGTATTGGACCAAACAAGATTTTTAGAGATATTTCAGAAGGTTTTTTGAAAAATAATATTGCTTCTATTCGCTACGACAAACGAACACTAACCTATGGCGCAGAAATAATGAAAGAATACGACAGTCTTAGCATTGAAAAAGAAACCATTGAAGATGCTTTGAGTGCAGTTGCACTGGCAAAAACCTTCCCTAATGTTGATAAAAGCAATATTTGGATAATGGGACACAGTTTGGGCGCAATGTTTGCACCTGCCGTTGGCGCAGATAAAAATGTCAAAGGAATTATTATGTTAGCTGGCTCATCTCGTCCTTTTGAGGAGATAGCTCTAGAACAATATGAGTACATTTATTCATTGGATACTACCCAAACAGCCATAAAAAAGGAAATCAGCAACCTAAAAACGAAAATTCAAAACCTCAAAAAAATAGATAAAACCAATAAAACTACTATTTCTCCCAAAGATTTGCCGTTTTCGTTGCCCAAAAATTATTGGCTTAGTCTGCAAAAAAATAGCCCTGAAAAGTTTGCAAAGGCACTTTTGCAGAAACCAATTTTGGTTTTGCAAGGTGAAAAAGATTACCAAGTTTTGATGAAAGATTTTGAATTATTGAAAGCCCTATTTCAAAAGCACAAAAAAGCCAGTTTTATCTCGTATCCTTTGCTAAATCATTCGTTTATGGAGAGTAAAGGTGCAAAAGGTACACCAGCCGACTATATGATTGCAGGAAAATTTTCTGAAAAAGCAATCAAAGATATGGCAGATTTCATTATCAAAAATAAAAAATAGAAGTATTTTTGATAAAATTTTCGTGGTTTGTGTTCCCACAAACCACGAATTTATAAAAATATTTTGATGTATTTACACTCTATTTCAACTTATTCCAAAACAATTTTCTTCGTAAAAGTACCTTGTTTATTGGTGAGTTTGACAAAATAAATGCCTCTTTGCCAGTTTTTTACGAAAATTTCTGTGTCAGCGTTGCGTATCATTATGTTGCCTACAACATCTAAAATATCTATGTTAAAGGTCTGATTTTTCTCAAACTTGATAAATATTTTATCTTGTGCAGGATTAGGATAAACACTAATTTGAGTATCCAAATTAGCCACAACAACGGTGTTGTCAATAGGCTTTTTAGCTAAAATTTCAATAGGAACTTCTATTTTAGGTTCTGGACGAGATTTTAATTGAAGACTGAAAGCGTGAAAACGGTAAGTTTCTTGCCCTAAAGTAAGCCCTTCCAACATATCAACTACTTGTACGTGTTTTGGAAGGCGTGGAAAATACACCTCACAAGTGAATACGTCACCTAATTGTGCCTCATAATAAGGGGTATTCTCGTTTATTAAAGAGGATTTTAGCAAAATACCATTTTTACGAATGTTTTTGATTTCAGTAAGAGCAAAAATTTCTTTTGGATTTGCTTTATTTTGAAGTACCCAACGCTCTTGTTTGCTTGGAACACCCAGGTAATAAACACTACTGTAACCATTTTCTGATGTGTAGGAATGATAAACAATAGTAGCTGTTTCTGTGTAAACCACTTGTGTAATCATACGTTGTTTTTTGTAGTTACTAGACAAGGTGTAGCGAGGGGTCTTATCTGAAAAATCAGAAGAAATAAATGCTGAAACAGGTTTATCAACATCTTTTTGTGCGTAAACATGTGTAGAAAAACACGAGACGAACAACATTACAAGAATAGAAAAAATTGAAGAAGTTTTCATAGAATTTGAGGTTTTATTTTTAGTTTATTTTTCATTTCTTATGTCAAAATTTGTGCCAATATTACATTTATAGTGCCAAAACTTAATTTTAATCCTACTCCAAAAGTGCCATAATATCTTCTTTGCTAAGGCTTTTCATAAAACTTTCTTCTACATTTATCAAATCATTAGCAAGTTTTTTCTTGTTGTGTTGAAGTGCCAAAATCTTCTCTTCAACAGTGTTTTTAGAGATAAATTTATAAGTAAAAACCACGTTTTTTTGTCCTATACGGTGCGCTCTGTCTATTGCTTGCGCTTCTGCGGCAGGATTCCACCAAGGGTCAAGTAAAAATACATATTCTGCTGCCGTAAGGTTAAGACCCACGCCACCAGCCTTCAAAGAAATCAAAAAAACTTTTATATTCTCGTCCTTCTGAAAAATATCTACTTGTGTTTGTCTGTCTTTAGTACTGCCATCTAAGTACGTGTAAGGCACTTTTTGCGTATCTAAATATTCTCTCACAAGGCTAAGATGTTTGACAAATTGGCTAAAAACAAGCATTTTCTTTCCGTTTTCCACCAAAACGGATATTTTTTCTATGATTTGCTCCATTTTACCAGAATTGCCGACATATTCAGTGTCTATCATTTTTGGGTGATTAGCTATTTGGCGCAGTTGGGTAAGCCCTTGAAGTAGCAAAATCTGTGATTTGCTCACGCCATTTAGTTCTATTTCTTCCAAAATCTGATTTCTATAATGTGATTTGGTGCGCTCATAAAGTTCGTTTTGTTCTTTGCTCATTTTGCAATAAAGGACGCTTTCCACCTTATCAGGCAACTCTTTTGCAACTTGTTTTTTATCCCTACGCAAAATAAATGGCTTTATTGTGGCATAAAGTTTCTTTAATTTTAATAGATTTTCTTGTTTTTCAATAGGATTTAAAAACTCTTTTCTGAAAAAAGTTTGCGTGCCTAAAAGCCCTCTATTGATAAAATTCATTTGCGACCATAAGTCCATTGTTGTATTCTCAATAGGTGTTCCAGTAAGAATTAGGCGTTTTTTGGAGCGCAAAAGTAGTACTGCTTTTGAAGTATTGGCACTAGGATTTTTGATAGCCTGCGACTCATCTAAAATGATATAATTAAACAAAATCTTTTCTAAATAGGGCGTATCTATGCGTGTGATGCCATAAGTGGTAATAATCACATCAAAATGACTAAAAGCCACTATTTTTTTCTCACGCTTTGCGCCTGTATATATGAGTACACGCAAGCTAGGCGCAAATTTTGCTATTTCTATCACCCAATTATGCACAAGCGAGGTAGGCAAAATGATAAGTGAAGGATTAGAGACCACCCCCAGCCCCTCCTTTTGAAGGAGGGGAGTTTGTCCCCCTCCTTGCAAGGAGGGGTTAGGGGTGGTTTGATTGCTATTTTGTTCTTTTTCAGAAAGTAAAAGCGCAATAGTTTGAATGGTTTTCCCGAGTCCCATATCATCAGCAAGGCAACCACCAAGCCCAAAATCAGCCAAAAAACGCATCCAATTATAGCCTGCTTTTTGGTAGGGGCGCAGTTCTCCCACGAAACTAACGGGTAAAAGATAATCTTCTATTTCTTCAAAATTACGTAATTTATCTAATTTTTTTGAAAAATCAACTTCTGCTAATTGCGCTTCTTTTAGTTCGTTTACGAGGTTGAAATGATGTTTTTGCAACTGAAAATGATTGTTATTATTGTCATCATCTAAAAAATGTTGTATATTATGAAATAAATCAACATATTTATCTAACCACATTTGGGGAATAATGGCAATTTCACCATTAGGCAAAGTAAAACTTGTTTTTCCTGCCAAAATATACTTGCGAAGTTTCAAAAAAGGTACTTCAAACGCTCCAAACATAATTTTAGCATTGATATCAAACCAATCTTTTACTTCTTTTATAACAATATTGATGCTTGACGCACCCAAAAAATACTGCTGGGTATCTGTTTTGTTTTGTTGAACAGTAATTTTAAGTCTTTGTAGTGTTTCAGCGTGGTTATTTACCCAATCAAGGAAAATATTTTTATTCGTATCCTGATGAATAAAATTTTCTTTCAAAAAATCTAAAATACTTTTTTCATAAACAGTATCTTTTTTAATGCGGTGAAAGATAAAAGAATTTTCTGTTTTTTCTACACTAACGCTTGCTTTGGCATCTCTGCTAGCATCTTTGAGCGTGTTTTCGTCAGCTGAAAAACTAAAATCTCCATATTTAAAATTGATTTCTAAGGATAAGTTATTGTCTGAAACCACCCCCAGCCCCTCCTTTGGAAGGAGGGGAGTTTGTCCCCCTACTTTTAAGGAGGGGTTAGGGGTGGTTTTGTCTTCATTTTCAGTAAAATAAATGATACTTGCTGGTGGATATTGCTCTGTTTTTATGCTAAATCCTTCTGCGTGAACGTCAAAAGATGCCACAAGCGGTGCAACAAACTTTTTAAAATACATTTCTTCCATATTTTTTGGAATATTAATGAATTTTTTGTTCAGAAAAGGGCGCAATTTATGCCCATCAACATTTTGCTGAAAATGATATAAATTATTGTTTACAAGCAAATAAGCTGGTTCGTTGCACAAAATCAAGGCGTTTTTATACTGAAATTCTAGCTTGTTTCCCTCATGTTTGAGGGTAGGAAAGTAGTGTGTATTTTCTTCATTTCTGAAAAAATGAAACAAAATACTCACAGGATTAAGTGGTTTTTGGATTTCTTGCCACGTTGGGTTGCCATCAGTTCCCATCACAAAAAGTCGTTTTTGGGGCAATAAAGCAAGTATTTTAGCTTTTTTTGCATCAATATAATTTCCTATTGCTTCTTGCAGAGGTTTGTCACCTTTTTCTTTGTGATAAATTTTCAGAAAAAAGTCAGTTGGCGTAATTTTTTTGTTATAAAATTTCTTTATAATAGCCTCTGGCTGAATGCTATCTATTAAAGCAACTAATTCAAAATCAGTTTTATCCAAATTTGCGGTAAATTCCAGTGCGTTTTTAGAAGAAATATTTTGATATTGTAAAGTGAGTTGTTTTTTAGAGTTGATTTGTACCACAAAAGCCTCCACAAGATAACCTAAATATTCGTGCAAGAAAAGTGCATAAATAGCCCCAAAAGGCTGTG
>JAYVHJ010000028.1:0-5087 GCA_043771315.1 Raineyaceae bacterium | reverse complement strand
TAATCTATGATTTTATAGTCATTTTGGTCAAGCACTTTACTATTTTCTTTGGCTAGATAAACAATCCAAAAAGTAAGGTTTATTTTATTTCTAATTTTTGCTGTTTCCCATTCTTCCTCAACAACTTGACAATAATTTATCATTTGAATTTGTGTTGGTTCTTTTGCTTTTATCTGACCATCTTTATTTTTCTGAATAGGCAAAACCTTCACCTCACAACCTATTTCTGGAATGTTGGCATCAGCAAAATTATTATTCTTAATTCCCAATAAAGTTTCAATAATTAGCCCTGATGCGCCTTTTTTCATGTTTTGGCGTTCCATTTTCAATTCTATTTTTATCTCTCCAATAGTTTTACCTTTTGAATTTTTGATAATTTCAAATAAGGGTGTCAAAACTTCAATAGTTTTACTATTAAGCATAAATTTCTTTTTTTATGTAATTGCTGATAAGTAACTCGTTTAATTGTCCTCTTTTTTCTGCGTTTGCATTGATGCTTCGTTTTGCTTTTACCCTTGCAATAGTAAAATCACCATACAAATCATCAAAAAAATCATTGGTTGCATCTTTGCCTTTTACATCAGAGTTACTTAATAGCCATTTATGCCCAAGAATATCTATTTTGGAACAAAAATCTTTTAACCTAATTTGTTGCAGGTCATTAAACTCATCTTGTGCATACGCATTAAAGCTAGATGTTTCATTTAAGGGTTTGTAGGGAGGATCAAAATAAAATAGTGAGTTATCACCCGCATAATCAAGCGTTTGCTCGTAATCACCGCACAGAATTTCCACTTTTTGAAGGGCGTTGCTCGTTGCTAAGATATTTAATTTATCACAAATGGTAGGTTTTTTGTACGAACCCATAGGAACATTATAGCCATTATTTCTATTTACACGATATAAGCCATTAAAACAAGTTTTATTCAGGAAAATAAATAGGGCAGCCTGTGTTGTTTTTTCTGTTGCTCTTGTGTTGTATAATTCTCTTTTTTGGTAATAATATTCTTTCTTTTTTTCTTCTTGATTTTCTAATAAATGATATTCTTCTTCTAAATTCTCTAAAATAGTAATCAATTCATTTGGTTTAGAAGCAATTATGCTATAAACATTCATCAAATCAATATTTATATCATTGATAATTACTTTTTCTAATTTTGGAAAATTATTAATTATCCAGAACATAACTGCACCACTTCCCACAAAAGGCTCAATATAGGTAAATTTATTGTTTTTTACTTCCAAAGGCATCAATTTTTCTATTTCATTGATTAACTGGGTTTTCCCTCCTGCCCATTTTAAAAATGGTTTTGCTATTTTTTCTGACATTTTTTAATAGTTTATACTGCAATTATGTAAAATTAAGAATAAAAACCCATTTTTCAAAGAAAATATAAATCAAATATTTTAATTGAGTAAAACCGTTGTTAGTTCTTCTTTGCTCAAAAAAACCTGCAAAAAAATAGGGTAATGCTATTTTTGTAGAGATAAGGCATTGCCTTATCTCACGACAAAAATAACAATATATTCACATTAAACTTGTATCACCCCAACATTATATCTTTTGGTAAGTGGAGCGTGATTTGCTGCTTCTATGCCCATAGAAATGATTTTACGTGTTTCTAATGGGTCTATTACGCCATCAACCCACAAACGAGATGCTGCATAATAAGGTGACAACTGGCTATCATAAGTAGCTTTAATCTCATCTAAAAGCGTTTTTTCATCTTCTGGCGTGATAGTTTTGCCTTGTGATTTTAAGGTAGCTACTTTTATTTGTAAAAGTGTGTTTGCAGCAGCTGCACCACTCATTACAGCAAGTTGCGCAGATGTCCACGCATAGATAAGACGTGGGTCATAAGCCTTACCACACATAGCGTAGTTGCCTGCACCATACGAATTTCCTAGTAAAATAGTGAATTTTGGCACAACAGAATTAGCCATTGCGTTCACCATTTTTGCGCCATCTTTGATAATCCCACCATGTTCTGACCTGCTACCCACCATAAAACCAGTAACATCTTGCAAGAAAACTAAAGGAATTTTTTGCTGATTGCAATTCATAATAAAACGAGCTGCTTTGTCAGCAGAATCAGAATAAATCACGCCTCCCATCTGCATTTCTCCTTTTTTAGATTTTACGACTTTGCGCTGATTAGCCACAATGCCTACTGCCCAACCATCAATGCGCACACGAGCGCAAATAATGCTTTTGCCATAAAGTGGCTTATATTCGTCCACCTCTGAATCATCAACCAATCTTTTGATGATTTCTAACATATCATAAGGCTTTGTACGGTCTAGTGGCAATATTCCATAAATTTCTTTTTGGTCTTCTGTTGGCAAAACAGGCGTAGCACGGTTGAAACCAGCTTTATCAAAATCTCCAAATTTATCAACAATATTGCGGATAGCATCAAGGCAAGCCTCATCATTAGGAAATTTATTGTCTGTAACGCCTGAAATCTCGCAATGTGTTGATGCGCCACCAAGTGTTTCATTATCAATGTCTTCACCAATAGCCGACTTCACCAAAAACGACCCTGCAAGGAAAACAGAGCCAGTTCCTTCTACAATAAGTGCCTCATCAGACATTATAGGCAAATATGCACCACCCGCCACACAACTACCCATAATAGCAGAAATTTGTGGTATTCCCTCTGACGACATAATGGCATTATTCCTAAAAATCCTTCCGAAATGTTCTTTATCAGCAAAAACGTCCGCTTGCAAAGGCAAATAAATTCCTGCGCTATCCACCAAATAAATGGCAGGCAAACGGTTTTCCATAGCAATTTCTTGCGCTCTTAGGTTTTTCTTTGCCGTAATAGGAAACCACGCCCCAGCCTTTACTGTGGCATCATTTGCCACTATGATACATTGTTTTCCGCTCACGTAGCCAATCCCAGTAACTACGCCCCCAGAGGGACAACCGCCCTCTTCTGCATACATTCCCTCGCCCACGAACGCCCCAACTTCCAAAAATTCTGTATTTTTGTCTATCAAATAGGCTATGCGCTCACGTGCTGTGAGTTTTCCTTTTGCTTTGTGCGCCTCAATGCGTTTTTCTCCACCACCCAAAAAAACTTTTTTTAGTTTTTGATTGAGTTGGAAGACTAATTGTTTGTTGTGGTCTTCGTTTTTGTTGAATTCTAAGTCCATTTATTTAGGTTTTTTGAGTTGATTTTAATGTTGTTAGTAGTCTTTTTTAGAAGTAATAACTGTACTTTGTTTGATTTCTCCATTTTTATTGATGATTGTTGCCGTTTCTTTGTGTTCGTGGAATAAATCACCATAATGGTCTAATTTATAAACTGTATAGAATGTACTATCATTCAATGTTTGGGTTTGTGCATTCACTACTGTCCCAATATCACCAAAATTTTTGGCAAAAACTTCTTTTCCAATGGAAACAAGTTTTTTATTTTTGTAAGTAGCAATTCTGGTGGAGCGTCCACCATCAGCAACAATAAAAAAAGCAAGCATTATTACGCCATTTTCTCGTTGATTAAATGAATAAGCTATTATTGGGTCATACAAAGACTCTTTTTCTTTTTCTATTTGTAATGTTTTAGCATCTTCTTTGGTTAATTTATAAAATTTACATTTTTCACCACCATACATATCATCAAAAACCATATTTTTAAGTGTAAAATCTTTGATGTTTTTATACCTAAATTTTTCTAAAAGCTCATCAAAAGATAGTGAAGGTACTGTTTTAGAGGTTGTGTTAGAGATTTTTACGGTATCAATTTTTGTTATTTCTATATTTTTTTCTGCAATTTTTTTTGATTTTTCTATTGGTTGCGTACTTTCACAGCCAACAAATAACGCTAAAATCAGCAATAAAGCAAGAAAACGTAAAGGATTTTTCATTCATTTTGGGTTATTGTCAGATGGATTTTCTATTTTTTCAATATTGAAAACAGTTTTATTTTTTGGTAGCATACTGATTGCGACAAAATCACCAACATTTAGAGTATTATAAATATTCTTATTTATTAAATATGTATCATTTATTTCATAAGATATTTCGTTATCAAAAAGAAATGAATAGTCTTCTGCATCCATTGACACCTTTATTTGTGTTAATTTGAATATGATTATTTTCTTTATTTTCGTTTTCATATCTCCAATAAATACCAGATAGTGATAAATAATGCAAAGCAAAATTATTGAAAATATTACTATTGCTAAAATACTCATTCCTTTCAAATAAAAAGCAACAAAAGGTACTAATAGCATCATAAACCCAAATAAAAATGCCAAATGTAATTGATACATATTTTTAGTTTCATCTTTGACAAAAGGCTCAAATCTCTCTAAAATCTTTCTTTTTGTTTTTTTCTTTATTTGTTGTTTCTCTGAAAAATAAGGCGAAATTAAGGATAGAATAAGGAAACAAAAGTTACTTTTGAGATGATTTAATAAATTTATCATTCAATCTAGATTATTTCTTAAGATTTATTTTCCTATTTCATTTCCAGCAAATAACGCCAAAATCAGCAACAAAACAAAAAAATACAAAAAATAAAAAAGTGCTATTCTGACAACCAGCATAACACTTTTTCATAAAATTCTATTTCAAATTATTTTTTCTCCAAAACCGCAATAGTCAAACGGCTCACACAGGTAAGTTTTCCTTGTTCGTTAGTGAGTTTTATTTCCCAAAGTTGGGTGGTTTTCCCTAAATGCAAAGCAATGGCTTTTCCATATACCCAATTACCCAAAGGCACGCTACGTACGTGGTTGGCGTTTATTTCCAGACCAACACACATATATTTTTCTCTATCCACCGCAAAATTTGCGCCGACACTTCCAAGCGTTTCTGCAAGTACAACAGATGCGCCACCGTGCAAAATACCTGCGGGTTGTATAGTACGCTCATCAACGGGCATTTTGGCGCAAATAAAATGCTCACCAGCTTCGTTTACGCCTATTTCTGTAAATTCTATGCCCAAAAACTCCGACATTGTTTTTTGCTGACGGTTGTTTATTTGGTCAAGTGTGGCTAAGGTTGTTTTATCTAACATTTTTTTGATGTGTGATGTATTTATTTGCAGGGTATAAAACCCTGCATTATTGAT
>JAYVHJ010000027.1:0-4375 GCA_043771315.1 Raineyaceae bacterium | reverse complement strand
TACAGTAGTACTTCCATAAAAACTATCCGCACACTCAATGTCATAAGCACCTTCCGCAATAGCTTTAATAGTGGCAGTTGTCCAACGTCTATTTCCTCCATAGCTTACTTTGTCGCCAACTTTATGTCTCATATCAGCGACACTATAAGCTCCCAAAATCTCTTCTGGTTTGAAATTAAAAGAGGCTTTATAAAACGGATTTTCTGTTACTCTCACGCTATAAGTGCCATTTTTAAGCAAATTTTGACCATCAACTACACCAAAAAACTTCCCTTTCATTCCTTTGCTTGCTGTGCCAACCCAAACCTTATCTCCGACTTTAAAGATTTTGCCCAAAGCTGCCAATTTTTTAGCTTCCTCCTCTTTTTCATTACCTTTTTTGGTTGCTTTTATATCTTTATTAGCTACCCAAGTATAGCCATTTCCTCCATATTTCACCTCACAACGCCCGCTTGCGCCTACCTGATGTATGACTCCTTCAACAGTTTCATTGTTGATGACAATCTCTACAATGTCGCCCTCTTTGAATTTAGGCGCACCTTGTCCGTAACTTGCGCCCACTACGCTAACCATAAAGGCAACAACAAAAAGAATTTTTTTCATGATTTTATAGTTTAATTTATTTTTTATATTCATTCACAATTCACAATTTATTCAGGTTTTACTTTGAGAGTTGCCTCCAAAACAGCTTTTCCAAGCTCTTGTTCTATTTGATAATCATCTGTCAATGTGTTGTATTTGCCTGCAATATAGACTTCTACCATATATTTCCCTTCCATATAATTGGCTCTGTACGAGTTGTAGCTAGGTTTTTGCTTGTAATGGCTCAAATTTACAAAAACAGCTTTTCCTTGTACTTGTTCCTCTTTGATTTTGGAGTCATAGATGCCACTTTTTTCACTAATACTTGCGCCTCTGTCTTTGTAAGTATTGGTAAATTCTTTCAAACCAGTAGCTTTATAACACAATGCAGGCTTTTCACAGTAGTTTATCTGGACTGTTACGTTGGTAATTTTGTTGCTTGCATCATAAAACATCAGTTGCAAAATCTTATTTTCTGATGTGAGATTCACTTTTTTAGATTTCAAACCCAACTTTTCAACATCTGCAATGATGTTTTTATAGATTTCAATAGGTTTTGATGCGCCATTTTCCGCAGTTTTTTCTACTGAAGTTGTAGCGGTTTTTTCTGTTGATGTAGTTGTTTTTTGGTCTGTTTGCGCATTTTTGTTGCCACCACACGCAACGAGCATACTCACAAGCGCAAGTATAAGGATATTTTTGAGAGATTTCATTTTTTTTTGAGTATTTTGGGAAAAGTAAGTACTATGGTTAAGTTAAGCAAAAAACTACTGTCACTTGCCTCTTGGCAAGTGACGACTATTAAAAAGAAACCTACAGCCTTTACGAAAGTATTATTTTAATATGTTTAGGCAAGATGCCTAATTATAGTCGTCACTTAGCTGGAGCTAAGCGACAGTAAATTCTTAACTTGGCATTAGAAGAGTTACACTTACAAAATATTTACAAACTTCCGTAGTCGTGGATTTTTGGCTCACCACCCCCCGCAGGGAAAAACACATAAATAGGTGCAGGCATACCATTTACGCCTTTTTTCTTTCCTACCCAAACTTTGTAAGACGTGCCATTTTCTGCTGTATCTTTAAAGCCAATACCTGAAAGGCTGGTTTTTTGCACTCTCGTAATTTTGATAGGATTTTGATAAAATTTCGCATTTTGCCACGCTTTTTTGAAGCTAAACTGCAAACGGTCGCTTTTGAGTGCTTCACCAGAATTGTTGAAATCACTTTTATGAATGACTTGTAAGGCTTTTTCAGCAGCAGCATCAAAATCTGGGTCTAGCAAAATATCAATGAATTTTTGCAAAACAAGTTTTCCACGTTCATCAAGCTCATCTCCTTGCGGTTTTGTGCTTTCTGTGGCTTTTCTAACTTCTTTTTTGAGGTTAAATTGCGCATACAATTTTGATGGAGATGTTGCCAAAAACAAACAAGCAACAAGAACGGAAGCAAAGATTTTTTTCATACGAATGTTGGATTAAATTAAGAAAAATATTTGAGAATATCTGAAAAAATAGAAAAATAGAAATTAAAAGGGGAATAATAAAAGCATTACCTTGCCCTAAATTTTCTATTGCAAATATGTGTTATCAAAAACTTATTTCCCAAAAAAGCACTACGTCATCACTACTTCACTTAGAAAAATTATATTTTTAGCGAAAAAACGGTATTTTTTCTTGGAAAAGTACAATTATAAAAATTTTTATTTTTCAATTAAATTTTCTGTAAAAACTCAATTAAGTTATTATCTTCTGAAAGATTAAGTTTTTTGCGCAACCTGTAACGAGAAGTTTCTACGCCACGAGCAGAATTATTAAGCAAATTTGCAATTTCTTTTGTTGTAAAACTAAGTTTGAGATAAGCGCAAAGTTGCAAATCTTTTGGCGTAAGTGTAGGATGATTACTTTCCAAATATCTAAAAAATCCTTGATAAACTTCATTAAATCTGACCTTAAAAAGCTCCCAATCTTGCGTTTTTTCTAGGTTATTAACGACATTTTTTTGCATAGATTTAAGTTTTTGCTTTGTTGTCGTTATTGTGTTGGCATCATTCAAAACTGTATCAATTTCTTCTTTCAAATCTTCTAAAATCTCGTTTTTTTGCAAAATATACAAAGTATTTGAGGTGAGTTCTCTGTTTTTGTGTTCTAAATTTTGTTTTTGGAGGATATTTTCATTTTCCAAATCTTTTGTTTTCTGTTTAATTTTGATTTGTTCATTTTCTAGTGCTAGTATTACTTTTTGTTTTTGCAAACGAAATCTATTCACTAAAAGTGCGAAAACTGCCAAAACAAGCACAGAAAGCATAATAATTCCTATTTTTATTAGATTTTCTTTTTCTAATTCTTGTTTGAGTACATTATTTTCTTTGTCTTTCTTTTCACTTTCATAAAGTTCTTTCATTTGTGTTATTTGCTTACTTTTTTCTACATTTAGCAAACTATCTTTTACAATATATGCTTTCTGACGAAACTGATAGGCATTTTGAAAGTTTTTTTGGTCTAAAAAAATATCTGCGCTCACATTATAAGCGTCCATTATTTGTTCTTTTGCATTGATTTGTAAGGCAATTTCTAGGCTTTTACTGATGGTTTTTTCTGCCAACTCAAAGTTTTTAGCTTTCTGATAAATTTCTGCTAAATTCCTTAAAGTCAAAGAAATACCTTTTTTATCTGCTAATTTCTCTTTGATTTCCAAACTTTTTTTATAAAATTCTTCCGCCTGCAAAAATTTGTCTTGAACAAGCATCACATTTCCCAAATTATTGTAGGCAATAGAAATTCCAATCAAATTATTTTCTTTTTCAAAGCCTGCCAATGCTTGTTTATGTGCCTCTGTTGCTTCTGGATAGCGTTTTTGTTTGTTGTAAATAGTGCCAATATTAACGAAAATTTTGGTTACTTTTGCTTGATTTTTATTTTGAACATACAAATTTTGTGCTTCTTGATACGTTTTAAGAGCCGCAGCCAAATCCCCAGAAAGTTGGTAGGTAATAGCCAAATTTTCTAAAATCAGGGCTTTTCTTTTTGTATCTAGTTGATTTTCCGTTATTTGCAATGCTTTTAGGTGGTTTTTCAGAGAATTAGGATAATCTCCCTTACGAGAATAAATCAGTCCAATATTAGAAAACACATCTATAATACCTTCATTATCATTATTTTGCGTAAAAATATCCAATGCTTTTTCGTCATATTCCAATGCTTTTTCAAAGTTCCCAAGCAGGTTACTAGCAACACCCAACGCAAGTAAAGAGCGTGCTTTTCCTTTTTCAAATTTAGCTTTTTGTGCCAATTCTAGTGCCTCTTGTGCATATGTGAGTGCATTTTTAGGATTTGCCATTTTCGTTTCTTCAAAAAGCAAAGTCAAAATATGCACGCAATTTGTATCACGAGCAGCATTTTGTGGAAGTATTTTTATATCCAAAAGTGCTTTTTTAAGGCTGTCTAGTCTTATTTCTTGTTTGGTAAGTGTATTTTGAGCGTTATTTTTATTTTGAGAAAAAGCAAAATTTATCCCAAAAAATAAAGTTAAAATAATAATAATAAATGGCATTTGACGTAACTGAAATAGAAAAAATAAAAAAATTTTAAAATATTCTGAAATATAATTGTAAGTTTTTAATTTGCAAAAAAAATCTACATTATATTTTTGCTAACATAAAAACATAAACTAACAACTTGATTATCATAATCTTGTATTAACTCATAACTCACAACTCATAATTCACAACTATTTTCTTAAAAGTTTATTGGTTATTTTTTTGGAAAGTTTTGTATTTTTCTTATTTTTGAGAA